>NZ_JBYCKU010000057.1:0-2867 GCF_057473545.1 Acidithiobacillus sp. TH-A67 | reverse complement strand
GTCGTTATACCGAAAAGCCATATCTCACTCTCCCTGCGCCAGCTACCATCAGGGTGGTGCCGAAAAAACCGTATTTGGTACATTTCACCGAAGCCATGACCAAGGCAAAAACCCAACATCCGGTCGATATTGGCCGTGTAGGAAAGACGGGTAGCCAAGGCAGACGTACACCGAGAGAACTCCCTTGACTGCAAGTAATCATTCGATTACACTACGTTTATGACCTACACGGTGAAACTACTCAGTGAGTTCTCCGACTGGCTCGAGGGCCTGAAGGACGGGCTGACCCGGCAGCGTCTCAACAAGCGGCTGCGCAAGGTCCAGTTGGGCAACCTGGGCGATATGGAACCGGTAGGTGAAGGCGTGTTCGAGATGCGCGAACACTTCGGGCCTGGCTGGCGCATGTACTGCGTCCAGCGTAGCGAGACGCTGACTGTGATGCTCGCCGGTGGTGACAAGTCCACTCAGCAGGCCGACATTCGCCGAGCGATTGCGCTAGCGAAGCTTTTGGAGGATTGACCATGACCAAGAGAATCAAGGTTTCTGAACTTGCCGAGTTCGATGCATCCGAGTACCTGAACAGCGACGAGGATGTAGCGGCGTATCTGACGACCGTTCTTGAAGAGAACGACCCCGCGCTGCTGGCCGCCGCCCTCGGCGACATTGCCCGCGCACGTGGGATGTCACAGGTTGCGAAGGATTCCGGCATTGCACGCGAAGCCCTGTACAAAGCCCTTCGGCCCGGCAGTGAGCCGCGCTTCGAGACGATCAGCCGCGTTTGCGCAGCCCTGGGCGTGCGCCTGGTCGCGCAGCCGATGCATCCGGTTCACTGACGCCGTACTGTTTCGGCCAAGGTGTCGGACCGGAGCTGAGGTAGTCTGGCTCTTGTGGACTGTGAATCCCTCCGATTTCTATGGAGGCTCCGTGACGTGACAGAATGGAGCCATGGATACGATGAAATCAGGTCAGAAGTTTTCGGAAGAGGTTCGGTCTCGCGCAGTTCGATTGGCGGATGAGCATCGAGGGGAATACTCCTCGCTTGCGGCGGCGTTGCAATCGATTGTGCCCAAGTTCGGGTGTACTCCCGAGGCTCTGCGAGAGTGGGTGAATAAGGTGGCAGTAGAGGCTGGTTAGCAGGTGCGCTGCTCGCGCAACGGAGCGGCGACGCAGCCAGCGCGCCATCGAAGTGCCTCTGCCCGCCTTTGTAGAGCACGACAGCGTGTGGCCACCCACCCCGCCAAGGACGTTGCCCAACTCACCCTCAGATTGTGGAAAGAACAATTCGCCGCCAAGCCCCTGCGCTCCGATTTGTACCGCAACCATCACTGAAGAACGCCACTCAGAGAGCGGTTACGCTAGAGACAGCATCGGATCTTCCCCGCAGGTAGCGCCGCACGGCACATCGACTCACCGTTATGGAGTGAAGGGAACCTTTTCAGAAAAGCTTGTCAATATACTGCATGAGTCAATCCATATGGTTCTCCATCTTTCAGATTGTTCTAAGGAAGCTCTGCACAGCCTGAGCTGATAGAATGAGGCGGTACGCGCAAGGCAGGAGGCGATCATGGCGGGCCAGATGACATTTGCAGAGACAATGGGGCTGTCGCGCCGACACAAGGAGACCAAGCGGGAGCGTTTCCTTCGGGAGATGGACCAGGTGGTGCCTTGGCAGCCGTTGATTGAGTGCATCGCTCCCTACTACCCCAAGGCTGGACCGCGTGGCGGTCGCAAGCCCATGCCGATAGAGCAGATGCTGCGTATTCACTTTCTGCAACAATGGTATGCCTACTCGGACCCGGGCATGGAAGAGGCTCTGTATGAAATCCCCTTGCTACGGGCCTTTGCCGGTATCGATTTGGGCCGTGACCTGATCCCCGACGAGTCCACTATCCTGCGCTTTCGGCGCCTGCTGGAGCAGCACGGCTTGGCGCAACAGATATTTGTCCAGGTGCAGGAGCTGCTGGAAGCCTCCCACTTGATTCTGCAGGAAGGCAAGATGGTGGATGCCACCCTGATTCACGCCCCCAGCTCGACCAAGCATCGAGACCGCAAACGGGACCCCGAAATGCATCAAACCAAGAAGGGGAACCAGTGGTATTTCGGCATGAAGGCCCATGTCGCGACGGACACGCAAGGTTTGGTTCAGGCCGTCGAGGTCACCGCGGCCCATATCCCGGATCATCGGGTGCTGGAAGAGCTGCTGACCGGAAACGAGAAGACAGTGCTCGCCGATCGTGGCTACGATTACCCGCAGGTCCATGAATTTTTATGTAAGCAGGGGATTCAGGATGCCGTGGCCCGACGTCGTCATCCCGGCCAGAAGACGGGGCTACAGGCACTCAAGCGTTTCAACCGCCGTGTGGCAAGCATCCGTGCGCGTGGTGAACATGCCTTCCGCGTCCTGAAGTGTCAGTTTGGCTACCGCAAGACTCGCTATCGAGGCCTGACCAAAAACGGTGCGCAACTGAGCACCTTGTTTGCCCTGGTGAACCTGTATCTGGTTCGTAAGGAGCTCTGTTGGCTACGGGCGTAATCCGTCACAAAGACGGAAAGCGGGCGATTTCCGTGCTCACCATGCGCTTTTTGGCGTCTCTGGAGAGGGAAAATGAGAATTTTCGTCGCCAAATCGATTTTGCGAGACAAACTCGTTCCAAATCACGACGATTTTTACACCAGTTCAGAGGTTCCTTAGCGTAGAAACTGGAATAGCATGAATAACGTTGATCTTTATAGACAGAGTTTGGGTATCCAGGCGGTGACGGCATGACGCCCGACAAGACGCTGCCGAGATGGGCGATTACCTCTCGGTGCAATATCTCGCCGACCTCCTGGTCTGGTATCATCTGGCCTGGACCGGCGAGACCCTG
>NZ_JBYCKU010000056.1:0-47238 GCF_057473545.1 Acidithiobacillus sp. TH-A67 | reverse complement strand
ACTGCTGGAGCTCAACCAGCGCGTGGTGGCGCGCCTGAAAATGCTCGAATCGATGCAGGCGCACATGGAGATGATGCGCTTTACGCCCGGCCAGCGTGTCAGCTTTGCCTGCCGGGGCGGACGCTTGCTGGGCAGGGTGGTCAAATACAATCGCAAGACCGTCACCGTGGTCAGCGACAACGGCCAGAGCTGGAATGTCCCACCCCATCTCCTCTCGCCAGTGAGGGACGCTGGGCCCGTCCAGCCCCAACCGCCAGCTGCCGACAAAAAAAGACTCAGATAACCGCAATTGGGGCAATAACGGCATGGTTTGGACGATTACGCTGAGATAGGTGAAGGGCTCGACGCCATTGAGTTTGCAGGTCTCGATGAGGGTGTAGAAGGCGGCTGCCCGTTCACCACCGGCGTCATTGCCGGCAAAGAGATAATTCTTGCGCCCGATGGCCACGCCCCGCAGGGCTCTTTCCACGGCGTTGTTGTCGATACTGAGTCGTCCTTCCTGAAGATACAGGATCAACGACGGCCAACGTCGCAGTGCATAGTTGATGGCCTTAGCAATGGCACTCTTGGGGGCCACCTGCATCTGCACTTCGGTCAACCAGGTATGGAAGGACTCCAGCAAGGGGCCGGCGCGTTGTCGTCGGATCTGGGCTTTTCGTTCCGGGGGGTCATCTTTGATCTCGGCCTCAATCTCATAGAGCTTGCGGATGCGAAGTAATGCATTCTGCGCCACCGGGCTGGGAGCCCCTTCGTTGATGTCGTAAAAATGTCTCCTGACGTGTGGCCAGCATCCCGCTTCGACGATGCCGCCCTTCCGGGGACGTAAATGACCGCTTTCAGTCTAGAGCTGAAATGACTTTCCAAAGTGGAGAGTGCACGCCTGAGAGTACCTAGCCGATCTACGCTTGACATTAAAGTTGACACCAGTGTTACCCTGAACGAAATTTTAAGGTTGCTGAAGGTTCGCCGAACAGGAGTTGCATCTGAGCCATGTTTCTAGATAGCACACGGGAATCGTGATGTCGCCGCGCCAGCACAGCCCACGAGCTGGTGAGCTGAAGGGTTTGGCGAAGCTATTTTTTGGCTACCTCCTGATTTTCTTACTCCTGTCCAATGCCCTTTTCCTGGACTGGTGTCGCTGCAGCATGATGGTTGGAATGCCCATGCGCTCGATGAGCGGGATGATGCAGGCTGGATCTTCTTCCATGATAGGTATGGATGGTCACTGTCCCATGGCCGGGATGAGCACGCACTCTTGTTCGGCGCTTTGCGCCTTGGCTCATGCCCCCAAGGGTACGACCTTCGGGCATCTTGTCTATCCGGCCATCCTCACCGTAGTACTGGCTTGGTTCGCCTTGCTACTGCAGGGCTTTGTCCGACTCCCTTTTGCGAATCTATTGGTTGTTTGGACGCATCCCCCGCCACTTTCTCGAGTCCGCCTCCTGATTTGAATTGCCCTGAGAACTAGCGCCTCCCGTCCGCTGGACGAGCTTTCTCGCGTTATTTTCAGGAGCATTCCATGAAACTCAACAACCGAGCATTCGAAAATCGGCCTCCACAGCTGCGCACCCTTCTACTCGTCGCAGTCAGTGCCACGCTGAGTGTTTTGCCCTTTGCAGTTGCAGAGGGCTCCACAACCCTTACCCTGGACACTGCAGAACGCCTACTTTCCCAAAACCCGAGTTTGGCCGCCTATCAGCAAAAAATTCTGGCCCTGCGTCATCAGGCCATTGCTGCGGCACAGCTGCCAGATCCGCATTTCAGTTTAGGTGCGGTCAATCTTCCTACCAACAACTTTTCCATGAATCAGCAGAAAATGAGCATGCTGAGTGTAGGGCTGAGCCAGACATTTCCTCCTTTTGGCCAGCTCGCGCTACGCAGCCGTCAGTTTCGCATGGAAGCCCGCGCGGCTTCTGCCAGCAAAGCGGAGCGATTGGCTGAACTGCGCTGGCTCTTACAGCAAAGCTGGATTCAGGCCCAGGTGGGGCACAACGAAATACGGATCCTCGTTCGCCAAGAGCAATTGGCACGGCTGACGGAGCAGGCGGCGATGGCCGCCTATCGCGCTGGTAGAATCGAGGAAGCCGAGGTACTGCGTGCCCGTCTGGAACGCCTCGCTCTTGCAAACGAAAAAGATCGGATTCGCTCTCAGCAAACAGGCGCCGAAGCACGTATCACCGAACTTTTGGGGCTTTCCGCTCCTCCGCGATTGGAGTGGCAGTGGCCACATGCATCTCCGCCGCCCACCTTGTCGCTTTTGGTCGCGAGGATTCCTGGTCAGCCGACATTACAGGCAGCTGCGGCAAGCGAGCGTGCCGCGCAAGTGGCTGTGCGGGTGGCGAATCGCAGTCTGCTGCCTTCGATTACCGTCAGCACGTCCTATGGACAAGACTTCATGCCCGGTAGTCCGAACTGGCTTTCCGTGGGTGTCAACCTCAGCCTGCCGATTTTCCCCGCCAATCGTCAGGACCAGACCATTGCCGCCGCGCAAGAACAGCGGATGGCTGCAGCCGATGACTATGACGAACAGCGCCTGCGCATCGCGCGAGAGCTGCGAAGCGCTTATGCCCAATACCAGGCTGCGGCTGCCGAATATGAGCGCGACCAGCAGGATTTACGCCCCTTGGCGAAGCAGACCTATGCCGCCGAACTCGCGGATTTCCGAAGCGGACGAGGGCGATTGCAATCGGTATTGCGCGCCCAGAATACCGTACTCGCCACTGCGCTGAACACCCTTGCTGCCCGCCGGGATCGAGCTCTGGCGATCGCGCAGTTGGACTTTTTGGCAACGCAATATCGCGGGGTGCAACCATGAACAAGCGTCTCTGGGGATTTTCTCTCGCCTCTCTCCTGCTCGGTGCCGGGATCGGTGCCACGCTGGTACTGTGCTTGCCTGCGCAATCACCGAGCAAATCGCCTCTCCTGAAATCGCCATCCGCGCCGGTCCAGACCAAAACCGCCAAGCCACGTATCTTGTATTGGGCCAATCCCATGAACCCGAAAATCCATGCAACCCATCCTATGAAAGACAATATGGGCATGGCCTATATCCCGGTATATGCCCATGCACCTGCGGCTTCTGCAACTGGGCTCACGGTGGATTCGCGGATGGTGCAACAACTCGGTGTACGCGTGGTTGCTGTGCAACGTCGACGGATTGGCCGTGTCCTCACCACTGTGGGCACGGTGGCCGAGGACGAAAACCGCGTGTACACCGTCACCCCACGATTTTCTGGTTGGATCACCAACCTCGCGGTTCGTGCGGTGGGTGACCCGGTTGCGGCTGGGAGCGTTTTAGCTCGGGTATATTCGCCGGAAGTTTATAGTGCCGAGCAAGAATATTTACTTGTCCAAGCGAGTGGTCCAGAAAAAGATGCGACAAGCGAAGAGCTGCGTGCGGCGGCAACAGAACGCTTGCGCCTTCTGGGGTTGTCGTCGACGGAGATTGCCGCACTGCGCCGCAATGGGGTGGCACAGCGGCAAGTCACCATTTATGCCCCCATTTCTGGTGTGGTGCAGAAGTTGCCGATCCACCAGGGCGGATATCTCTCCTCGCAAAGTAATATGATGGAGATTGCAAATCTCGATCGAGTTTGGGTGCAGGTCGCACTCTATGGCTACCAACTGCCTTGGGTACATATAGGGGATCGCGTAGAACTACGCTCCGAGGAGTTCCCTGGAAAAACCTGGAAAGGCCGACTCAGCTTTCTGTATCCCACGCAAAATCCTCAAAGCCGCACGGTCACGGCGCGTTTGTCCTTCGCTAATCCCGAGAGGACGTTGCGACCAGGAATGTACGTCACGGCACAGGTGTGGACCCAGGCGCACAAAGTCCTGGCCGTGCCCGATAGCGCCATTCTTCGCACCGTGCAAGGGAATTTTGTGATGCTTTACCAAGCCGACGGACATTTTCTCCCTGCGCAAGTCCAAGTTGGAGCCACGGCCGATGGTTGGACCGCAATCCCACAAGGTCTACATACCGGTGAGCGAGTGGTGAACAATGTCCAGTTCCTGCTCTATTCCGAGTCGCAGTTCCAATCTGTAAGAGCCCGTATGTTGGGCGGGAACCTAAGCTCGAAGCACACTGCGCAGATCCCAAGGGAAACCCCCTCTCCTGCCGCAGCGACGCGCAAGACTTCCTCAGCGTCGGGATCCATGTCGGGCACGCACATGGGAGGCGACGGGCATGATTAAAGCCATCGTTCGGGCATCCCTCAATAATCGACTCCTGGTCATTCTGGTTACCCTGATTGTGACCGTGGCTGGTATTCTCGCGGTGCGCGCCATTCCCCTGGAAGCGATCCCCGATATTTCTCCTACCCAGGTCATCGTCAAGACCAGTTATCCGGGACAGGCCCCCCAAGTCGTGCAAGATCAGGTCACCTATCCCCTGGAAACTACCTTGCAGGAAGTCCCCGGCGCGCAGGCGGTACGGGGGTATTCGATGTTTGGGGATTCCTATGTCTATGTCTTGTTCAAAGATGGTACCTCCATCTTTCAGGCACGCAATCTGGTTCTCCAGTATCTTGAACAGGCGCAGGGTGAATTGCCGAGGGGTGTGATACCTGCACTGGGTCCGAACAGTTCGGGCGTCGACTGGATCTACGAATATGCCCTGACCGATCCAAAAGGGACGCTGAACCTAGCACAATTGACCACCCTGCAAAACTGGTTTTTGAAGTTTGCCCTGCAGGGGATACCAGGGGTGGCCCAGGTGGCTACCGTAGGGGGAATGGAGCAGGAGTATCAAGTTGTCGTCCATCCGCAGCGCATGATTGCCGAGGATGTCTCATTGCCCCAGGTAGAAGCAGCCATTCGCGCGGCGAATGGAGAAACCAGCGGGTCCGTCATTGATCTAGGCGAGTCTCGCTATATCGTGCGCACTTCTGGGTACATTCATTCCCTGCAGGATCTTCGCCAGGTTTCCGTGGCGGTGCGGGATGGGATACCCATTACCCTGGAGCAAATTGCCCGGGTGCAGTTGGGCCCGGTATTGCCGAGCGGCATCGCCGAGTTGAACGGACAAGGGCAGGTAGTCGGGGGAATCGTCATGATGAATCAGGGCGGGAATGCCAACGCGCTGATTCGGCGGGTAGAGCAGAAGCTGCATAGTCTGCAATCTTCCCTCCCCACGGGTGTAAAGATCGTCACCACATACAGCCAGCGGCCACTTATCCAACGCAGTATTGCCACCCTGAGTGGCAAACTGTTGGAGGAGTGTATTGCAGTACTCCTGGTAACTTTTCTATTTTTGCTGCGTGCCCGCTCCGCGCTGGTGGTGCTGATCACGTTGCCGGTCGGCATTCTGACCGCATTTGCAGTCATGTATGGCCTAGGAATTTCGGCCAACATCATGTCTCTCGGCGGAATCGCGATCGCCGTGGGGGTCATGGTCGACGCTCCCGTGGTCATGATCGAGAATATGCATAAACGGATGGAGGAGGGTAGAGAGACAAACCCTTGGATCGCAGCGCGCGAGGCGGCGCTCGAAGTCGGACCAGCATTGTTCTTTTCTCTGCTGATCATTACAGTGTCGTTTCTGCCAATTTTTGTCCTCGGTGGTCAGGAAGGCAAACTCTTTTCTCCTCTTGCCTTCACCAAAACCTTCGCCATTGCGGCAGCGGCTCTGCTATCCATTTCCTTGGTACCGCTCCTCATGGCCTGGTTGATCCGAGGGCGAATTCCCGCCGAGCGCAAGAACCCGATCAATCGCCTACTGGCTTCGCTGTACCGCCCGATTATCCATGGTGTGTTGCGGGCACCCTGGGTGATCCTGATACTGGCTGGGTTGCTATCGTTGACCATGATCTACCCGTGGCAGCGACTAGGTACCCAGCTCATGCCCCCCCTCGACGAAGGTACCTTGCTCTATATGCCGGTTGCTCAGAACCCAGCGATCTCTTATGGCGAGGCGGGCAGCCTGCTGCAGTTGACAGATCGCATCCTCAAAAGCTTTCCCGAAGTCAAAACCGTGTTTGGTGAAGCTGGACGGGCGCAAACGGCGACAGATCAGTCGCCCATTTCCATGTTTGATACGGTCGTCACCCTGCGCAAGAGGCAGCATTGGCCAATCGGGATGACCCTTGATCGGTTACGGAGTCGTCTCAATCAAGCACTGCAAATACCGGGGCTGAGTAACGACTGGACGCAGCCTATCAAAGGACGCGTAGATATGCTGACGACGGGTTTACAGACCCCGCTGGGCATCAAAATCACCGGGGCGAATTTGACTACCTTGAACCAGCTCGGTCAGAAAATACAGCAAGCCTTGGCGTCTGTCCCCGGTACCGAGTCGGTATACGCTGCGCATGCCCTGGGTGGACGCTATATTGTCATCCATACAGAGCGTCAGGCGGCGGCACGCTATGGTATCTCAGTGGCTGATGTCAATCGGGTCGTGGAAACGGCGATTGGTGGCAAGGTCCTGACCACCGCAGTAGAGGGGGTGCAGCGTTTTCCCGTCGATCTTCGGTATCCGCGCGCCGAACGACAGTCTCTAAGCGCTTTGAGGAACGCTTATATCACGGCACCCAGTGGTGCCCAGATTCCGCTCGCGCAGGTAGCGCGTGTCCGCTTTGAAAAAGGCCCGGCGATGCTGACTAGCGATAACAGTCAGCTGAACTCCTGGGTGACGATCGACCTCAAGCCCGGCACCAGTATCGGCGGCTATGTCGCGGCTGCCAAGCAGGCACTCGCCCAACATGTCCAGTTACCTGCTGGATATACTATCGATTGGGTCGGAGAATATAAAAGCATGGAGCGTGCTGACCACCGCCTGTTGTTGGTGGTCCCTGCCGTCTTGTTATTGATCACGATACTGCTCTATTTCAATTTCCGTAACGTGGTGGAGGTCGGGATCGTGCTGGTGACGCTTCCTTTTTCTCTGCTCGGGGGGCTTTGGCTGGTCTATCTGCTGCACTACAAGCTATCGATAGCCGTAGTCGTTGGATTTATTGCACTCGCTGGCGTCGCAGCGGAATTCGGTGTGGTCATGCTTTTGTATCTCGATGAGGCAGTCTACCGCCGGAGAGCACGCAACGCTCTGGAGAATTGGCATGACCTGCAACTAGCGGTGGTGGAGGGCAGCATGCTGCGACTGCGGCCACTGGCTATGACCCTTACGTTGGTCGTTGTGGGTCTTCTGCCGATTATGTTCAGCCACGGAACGGGAGCGGACATGATGCGCCGCATCGCAGCTCCGGTGGTTGGGGGAATGTTCAGCGCGGCATTGTTGGCGCTATTGGTGATTCCGGCGCTGTATGCGTTGTGGCAAAAACGACGGTGGAAACTGAGATAGTCCTATACAGGAGAGATGACGATGAATCGTAGGCAAATGATGAAGTCGATTTTTTCGGCCCTGGCACTGCTGGGGTATGTTCGTCTCTGTGCCGCCAGTGCTTCGGGTATGGGTATAGTGGACCCCGGATTCGAGACAACGGTTTAAGCTATCGTCTGGCAAGGAGAGGACGATGAGCGTAGGCAAGAGGAACGTATATGGGTCGGCATTCAAGGCCAAGGTCGGATTGGAAGCGATCCAGCTGGTTTCCGGCGCGGATGATCTCGCGAATCATGCCCACGGCGATTGATCTCCGTGGCTCATTTGCGCTGCTGACTTTTGGGATCAGGGAAGTCCCGCTGATGCCGCAGGCAGTAGGCGCGGCCACCAAATCGTTCTTTCCGCTGGAAACAAAAGTCTGCCACGTTCTTCTCAATGGGTTGCTTACAGGAAAAGCAGTAGTAGCTCTGGTCTTTTTCGCCTGCTGGAATTTCCACCGCAGTCGGAATTGCAGCCGGAGCTGGCCGGATCTCCTCTGGCGTGATGCCAAACCTTTTTCGGTAATCTGGTCGCTCTGCCCGGTGGAGCTGGAGTATGGCTTTGCCGATCTCCTGCAACGTTTCCGTATTTATCACCGAGGATACCCGCGCGAAGTTGTGAAAAAAGCTGGAGAAGGCGTCCTGGTTCTTGAGCCGCTCGATTTCCTGGTAAAAAAGATCAGACTTGTAGACGTTTTGGGTATCAAACTTTTTGGGGTTGGGTCGCTCTATGTGGGTGTCAGGATGGATCAAGACGTAGTTGTGAAAGACCGGCGGAAACATCTTCTTGGGCAAGATCTGATGGGCGTCCAGAATCCGTTTGAGAATGGTGATGTGCCGATCATTCTGCGCAATGGGCGAGGCAATGGAGCGCCGCTGTCCTTTCTCCTCCACCAGGAATTCGCCATTGTCGGTGATCCGTAGGGTCTTGCCAACGAAGCGCTTGGTTTCGAGAACAAAAAGCTCCATTAGCCGGTTGATCAGCAGATGGTCAATTTGAGCGACATCCTCGCCATCGACAAGATGCAGATCGTGAAGAACAATCCAGTTGGGAGTCTCACGAAAACGCACGTCGAGATAATAGGCGGTATCCTGCTCCCCCTTGTCGCCAGAGTTGAACTTTCGTTGCTCGTCTTGCACCAGCTTCTTGTGCTCGGCGGTCAACTGACAACCCAGCAGCAGTTGCAGCTCTTGTTGCGCCCAAGACCGCCAGGCCCGATCGCGCGCTTTGAGGATCATCGGAATCTCCGTAGCCCAGGGTATACCGAGCGGTACTGCGAGTCTTCCATGACATAGCGTTGCATTGCGGACTCTCTGTTCTTCCTGCTCACCTTGGATGTAAATAGAAGCTTTCTGGCATTTCGGCAAGGACCGAGAGTCGTGTGTAGCAGCAAGCAATCGCCTACGCCAGACCCGTGCTTTTGTGATACAACGACAACCCGCACCGCCCTCCCGGCGCCCACTGGTGATCGCTCATGTCTCGGCATTCCATTATCCCCCTTCCCCATTCTGGCGTGCGTCGCGCTTTGGGCGCGGCAATGCTGGGCATGCTTCTGGATGGCTACGATCTCAGCATCATGGCCGTCGTGCTCCTACCGCTGCACAGTGCCTGGCATCTTCATGCCGCGGAAACCGGCCTGCTCATGGGCATGGCCCTGATCGGCTCGCTGCTCGGAGGACTGTTTGGCGGGATCTTCACGGATCGCTTTGGTAGACAGCGGCTTCTTATCCCCAACATGCTGTTGTATATTGGCGGGGCCTTGCTCAGCGCCTTGAGTCCCAACCTGACTGTGCTCTTCGCGGGGCGCCTACTGACCGGACTCGCCGTCGGCCTGGACTACCCATTGGTCGCCACCATCGTCGCCGAATATACCCCGACAGCCCTACGCGGAAACCGCTTTGCGCGGGTCAATATGGCTTGGTACATCGGGGCGTTGCTGTCCACTGCCGTTGGCTGGTCGCTGCTGTTTACCGGCCCCGAATCCTGGCGTTGGATGTTGGCAAGCGCGGCCCTTCCCGCATTTGCCTTGCTCTGGCTGCGCCGGGGGCTACCGGAGTCGCCACGCTGGTTGGTGCGCCACGGCAGAAGGGCAGAAGCCGACCTGGCGCTGGTTCAATTACATCCCGAAAGCAGCGTCGCAGAACGACGAGCAATGCTGCAGGACTTTGCTGCGGCGGCCCGGTCCTGGCGCACTCTCCTGCAAAAGCCCTGGTTGCGCCGCCTGTTTCTGAGCATCTTCCCGTGGTTTTGTCTGGATGTGGTCGGACTGGGGATTGCGCTGTATTTTCCTCTGGTACTGCGCAGCAACGGCTTTGCGCCAAGCGATGCAGCAGCTGCAGCGATCAACGCTGGCATCCTCTGCATCTCGGTCGTGGGCATCGGCTATATGATGACCCGGATCGACCGTTGGGGCCGCATCCCCCTGCAGAGTGCCGGATTTTTCCTCATGGCTGCCGGTCTGCTGCTGTTTGCCCTGGCCGCCGCGCAAAACTGGGTGACCGGTATCTACGCCGCTTCCGCCCTCTATGCCCTGGGTGTCGGCATCGGTCCCGGGGTCACGGTCTTTGCATTTGCGACAGAACTTTTCCCGACCGAATTGCGTGCCAGTGCAGCGGGGCTGGCTACGGGGCTGTCCCGCGCCGGCGCCCTCCTCTCTGCCCTCCTCTTTCCCATCCTGGAAAAAAGTTGGGGCATCCCCCGCCTGCTGGTGCTGCTGGCGGCCATTTCTCTGCTCGCGGTTTGGGTGACCTGGCGCTACGGTATCGAACCCCGGCAGAAAAGCCTCGAAGATCTGGAAAAGGTATAGTGCCGGTTTCCCCCAACCGGACTATCGCTTGGCGCCGGGTAGCAGCACTTCGGCATCCAACCCGCCCGCCGTTGCGGCGGCATAGTGCAGGCTCCCCCCCTGCTGGGCCAGCAAGCGGTGGCAGAGCCGAATGCCCATGCCTGATCCATGACCAGTCTGGCGGGGCAGCGAACCTTCATTCATGGCGAGAATCATGGCGGCACTGACCGGTTCCCCGCCTAGGTCGACCAGGCGAAAACGACAGAAGCCTTCCCCACATCGGGCCTCCAGACGGATGGCACCGCTGCCGTAGCGCCGACTGTTATCGAACAGGTTGCGAAAGACCCGCTCCAAAGCGATGGGACGACACAAAAAAGATCCGCCGGCCACCGGATTTTCTGCCACCTCCAATCCGTAGCGCTCCCTGGCGATGGCCGCCATCTCCTGGAACCATTGCGCAACGGGAATGGTGATTTGTTTTTCCCTTTCCCCGCCCTGCACCCAAGCCAGAAAATTGCCCAGCACCTCTTCCATTTCTTCGACATCGGCGAGCATGGCGGGTTGTTCCCGCGCCCATTCATCGGCTGGCAGATGCAGGCTCAAGAGAAGGCGGGACAATGGGGTACGCAGTTCGTGGGAAATTCCAGTGAGGAGCAGAGTGCGCTCCTCGTGCAGACGATGCAGGTCCGCAGCCATACCCGCCAGAGTTCGTTCCAATTCCTGAATGTCTTCGGGCGCGTGTCGACTGACGGGATAGCCGTCTGGATACTCCCCGCGCAGAATGTGCGGGGCAGAGCGCGCCAGGCGAGCCAGAGGCCGGTTGACCTGCCAGACGATCAGCCAGGCCCCCAGCAGGATCAGGAAGAGCATGACGAGCAGCCGAACGAATGTGAACGGGTTGCCGATCAGGGTCATTCCCTGAATCGGAACACCCAACCAGTCCTGCCCCTGCTTGCCCCGCAACCAAAGCCACAGCGTCCCCCCCTGCTCCTGTACCCGCAGTTGCGCGCCCTTGTCGATTTTGGCAAATGACTGTGCTACCTCTCGCCAGAAATAGGACTGCGGCACCGATCCCAGCGGGTGCGAAGACCTACTCCAGCCCAATTCCGTTGGCGGCCTGGCGACCAGGGTCTGATCCACCTGCCAGAGCAGTTGCGCGAAACGTTGCGCCGCTGGATTGAAGACATAATTGTGGAACAGTAGATAGATGGTCCCCTGACCGATCAGCAGGAGCAGACTGAGGAGCAGGAGGCTACGGCCGAGGGTATTTCGCGGCCAGAGTCGATGTATTTTCACGGCTCTGCAACGAAGAGATAGCCCCTTCCCCATACGGTTCGGATGTGGCGCTGCTCCCGTTGATCATCGCCAAGCAGCCGTCGTAAGCGCGAGACTTGCATATCGACGCTGCGATCTTCCGGGTCGAGACTGCGTTGCCTGGTAAGCCAGAGAAGTTTTTCCCGGCTCAAGACCTGTCCTTCATGTTCGATCAGCACGGCCAAGGTAAGATATTCGCTGGTGGAAAGCTCCAGCTGTTCGCCATTCCGAAAAATTTCCTGTCGAGCACGATCGACGCGAAAGGGGCCGACGATTAGCTCTCCGGATTTCTCCAGAGTGATCACCGATGAGCCACGCGTGCGTCGCAGGATCGCCTGGATTCTGGCGACCAGCTCGCGCGGATGAAAGGGTTTGGTGAGGTAATCATCCGCCCCCATTTCCAGACCGAGGATACGGTCCAGCTCATCATTGCGAGCGGTGAGAATAAGGATGGGGATCTGGGAGTCGCGGCGGATGCGCTGGCAGATCTGCAGCCCGTCCTCCTTGGGCAAACCGAGATCAAGAACCAGTAGATCCGTTGCCCCCTCTTGCAGAATCCGCTCCAGTCCTTGCCCGTCTGGCCGGCTCTGCACGGCAAAACCAAAGGCGCACAAATGCGACTCCAGCAAGCTTCGTAGCCGAAGGTCATCTTCTACTACCAGAATCTGGGCTTTGCCGTTTTCCATGACGCAACGATACCCCCACCGCAGCGCTCTCTCCAAGGGAAATTGTAACAAAAGATCACCAGAGACCGCCGTGTGTCCGTTTGTTACAAATTCATCCCGCTGCCGCTCAGGATTGTTACAGGAGCGCTGGATACACTGAGCCCATACTTTTCGTGCGGGAGCTGCGATGGATAGGAAGTACCGTTGGTCCTTGCCATTTTTGTTACCCATACTGTTGAGCGCTTGCGCTCCCGGACCCAAACTTCCGCTGCCCAAGATGCAGGAGCCGAAGCATTATCTTGCCGATCACAAGACCTGGGCTGGCAGCAGTCAGAAACTGCGGTGGCAGGATAGCGCCGCAACGGATGACTGGTGGCATCTTTTCGGCTCGCCTGTCCTGAATCAGGACGTGCAGACCGCGCTGCGCGCCAATCCCAGTATCCATCAAGCACAACTGGCTCTGCTGCGCGCGCATCAGATCGAAAAGGTTGCGGCCGCAGGGTTTGCCCCGCAGATCACTGGTAACGCTCAGTTGGCACGCAGCCGTGCGCTGCGCACCGGGGCCAACGGCGGAACCACTTATCGCATTCCGGGCAATCTGTACTCCCTGCTCCTGGGGTCCGTGGCGGTCAGTTATAGCCCAGACCTTTTCGGCAGGACGACGGATCGTCTCCAGGATGCGCAGGCCCAAAAAAAGATCTCTCAGGCACAGCTCTCTGCTACCCAGCAGATCGTGGCAGCGTCTGTAGCGAAGGCATTGATCAGCGCGGCGGCGGCGCAAGACCAGTGGCGCTCGGCCCAGCAAATCGCCGGGGCTGATGAGCGCCTGCTGCATCTGATCCAGCAGGAATACCATCTCGGAGCGAGCAACCTGCAGATCGTGCGTCAACAGGAGGCATTGACCGCCTCGGCCAAGGCTGCGGTCGTCCCTCTCCGGGTGGAGATGTCCCGCCAGCAGCACGCCCTGGCGACGTTACTCGGCCGCTACCCCGCGCAGGGTGCGCCTGCCCCGTCTCTCCAAGACATCCACTTACCCAAAGACATCCCTGCCGTGGTGCCTTCACGTTTGCTGATGCAACGACCGGATATCGTCGCCGCCCGAGCAGCGGTACAGGCAGCGGCAGCCGAAGCGCATCTCGCGGCAGCCGATCGCTACCCACAGATCGACATCAGCGCGGATTTGGGCAAAGCGGCACAGTCCGGGGCGCTGTTTTTCAGTCCCGTCTCTACCCTTTGGGGCCTGGCGGGCAGCGTGATCGCACCAATCTATGAGGGTGGAGCCCTGCAGGCCCAGGAAAAGGCCGCGGTGGATACCTACAAGATCGCGGTCTCGCAATACCATCAGGTTGTACTCACCGCGTTTCGCCAGGTCGCCGACGCATTGCGTGCCGTGCAGGGGGCTGATCAGAGATACAGCCAGAGCCGGATGGCTGCTCAGGCTGCAGAGCAAGCACTGCACTTGGCGCAGGCACGTTATCGAGACGGGATAAGCAATTACGCTACGGTTCTCGACGCGGAAATCGCCAACGAAAAGGACCAACAGGCCTATTTGCAGGCAAAAAGTGAGCGGTACCTGGATACCGCCGCATTGTTTCTGGCCATGGGCGAGGGTCCTTCGACTTCGTCCAACGATCTCCCACAGGATAGCCACTCATGAAAAAATCCATTCCGATCGCGGTCTTCGGGATTCTCCTGCTTTTCGGTACCGTCTTCGCCCTACATGCCTGGCGCGAAGAGCGACTGGCGCAGGCACGCAAAGGGAATGCCCATCCCGTGGTTACGGTTTCCGCTGCCAAGGCAGCCTGGGCAATGATTACACCGCAAAGTACTGCGGTTGGTCAGATCCGCGCGCAACAAGGAGCAGCGCTGAGTCTGCAAACAGCCGGGGTCATTCGTAGCTTGCTGTTTCATTCTGGCGAAACGGTGCAGCAGGGACAGGTCCTGCTACGTCTGGATCCCGGCCCACTGCCAGGAGAGCTGAAAGAAGCGCAGGCACAGGCCAAGCTAGCCACCGTAAATGCCCAGCGGGCAGCGCAGGTCTATGCCATACACGGGATCTCGACGGCCGAACTGGACAAGGCAAAGTACGGGGCGGAGATGGCGAATGCCAAGGTGCGGTCCTTGCAGGAGAAACTCGCCAATACCGTGCTGCGAGCGCCGTTCTCCGGGGTGCTGGGCTTGCGCCAGGTCGAGCTCGGGGAATATTTGTCGGCGGGCAAGGCAGCGGTTCGCCTGGAATCTCCACAAAATCTGCAGGTCGACTTCGCCGTTCCCCAAAATCTCTCCCCGTCTGTACGGGTAGGGGAGTCATTGCGGCTGCAGTCCCGTCAGGGGGAAAAGGGTCGGCAATTCGTCGCCCAGGTCATCGCTGTCGACAATCATGTGGATCACGCAAATCGACTCTGACGGTACGCGCGCAGATTCGCAAGCCCGGCTTTCTGCGACCGGGGATGTTCGTTCTGGTGAAGCTACCGACTATATCGCCACAGCGGCAACTGACGATTCCCCAGGTAGCTGTCGCCTATCACAGCTATGGGGATTTCGTGTATGTCCTCAAGCGTCAGGGGCAGAACTGGATCGCCCAAGCCACCCCCGTACAGCTGGGAGCGGTGGAGGGGCAAAACGTGGTCGTGCGCAATGGCCTGCAAGTGGGCGATGTGGTGGTCACCGCAGGCCAGGTCAAATTGCACAACGGTGATCAGGTGCGCATCAACAACGCCGTTTCTCTTAACTAAGCTGCCGGGTGCTCCATGCGATTTTTGTCTGCCTTCATTCATCGTCCCGTTCTTGCCGTTACCCTGATGGCGGCCCTGTTTTTGCTGGGGCTGCGCTCCTTGGGAATGCTACCGGTAACCGAATTTCCGCCAGTCAAAAGTGGCCTGATCACGATCACCACCCATTACTTTGGTGCGACTCCCAAAACCGTGAATGCCTTTATCACAGCGCCGCTGGAGAAGGCCGTCGCCCAGGTACCAGGCATCGACTACATGACCGCGGTCAGCGAAAATGGAATCTCCATCATCTCCTTGTATATGCAGATGGGGGTCAATCCCAACGCCGCCCTGTCGCAGGCACAGATCAAGGTCAACAGCATCTTGAATCAATTGCCCAAAGGTGTCATGCAACCCGTGGTGGTGGAGATGCCGGGCTCCGGCGCGTATTTGATGTATCTCACGTTTTCGGGAAAGGGGCTGAATCAACAACAGATTACGGATTATCTGACCCGTGTGGTGCAGCCGGCCATCCAGTCCGTCCCCGGGGTGGGTGTCACCTCCATTCTGCCGCCGGGTACGGGGCCAAACGGCAATACCTTCGCCATGCGAATCTGGTTGAATCCACAGAAAATGGCCGTCCTGGGCATCACCCCGGCAGAGGTGCGCGCGGCGCTCCAAGCCAATGACTTCGTCAGTGCCGCGGGACGGCTGCGCGATACCAATACCGCGATCTCGATCACGGCCAACACCGCCCTGCATAGCCCAAAGCAGTTTCGCGAATTGGTGGTGAAGACGGTGCATGGGGTACCGATCACCCTGGGGCAAATCGCGACGGTTTCCTTGGGCGCGCAGACCTATGACTCCTCGGTGTTGGTGAACGGGCAGCCTGCCGTGAACCTGGGCGTCATGCAGGCACCGGGAAGCAACGCCCTGCAAATGGCCACCGGCGTGAAGAAGACCTTGCTGCAACTGGACAAGAGTATGCCGGCGGGAATGCAAGCCAAGCTACTCTACAATGGAGCGCAATTCGTCCGCAGTTCCATCCAGGAAGTATTGACCGATATTGGTCTGGCGCTGTTGATCGTCATCGTGGTGGTGTACCTGTTTCTCGGTTCCTGGCGGGCGCTGGTGGTTCCGGCCCTGGCCATTCCGCTGGCCTTGGTCAGCGCCATGACCCTGCTGCACGCGCTTGGCTTTACCCTCAATCTTCTCACCCTGCTGGCGATGGTTCTTGCTATTGGGCTGGTGGTGGACGATGCCATCATCATCGTCGAAAACGTGCACCGCCATCTGGAACACGGTGCGACCCCGATCCATGCTGCCCTGCAGAGCGTGCGGGAGCTCAGCAGCCCCATCCTGGTCATGGCGAGTACCGTTATTGCGGTGTTCCTTCCCATGGTGCTATTGGGCGGCCTGGTAGGTCAGCTCTTCAGTGAATTTGCCCTCACCATCGTCGCCACCGTTCTCATGTCGATGGTCAACGCCCTCGTTCTGGCGCCAATGTTGGCCTCCCGAGTGTTGCGGGGAGGTCAGCAGGGGCGTTTTGCAAGCTTGGTCGAGCGCGTGTTCGATCGCCTGCGCGCGGCCTACGGCAGTGGATTGGCACGAAGTTTTACCCATCGCCCCGCTGTACTCACCGCAGCCGCTTTGTTGGCCGTGGGGGTCGTGGGACTATTCTGGCTGAGTCCGCAGGAGCTGGCTCCTCCGGCCAATCAAGGGATCGTCTATGTGAGTGGGCTCGCCCAAGCAACGGCGACCCTGGAGTATATGGACAAATACGATCGCTATCTGACCAAGACGGTTTTTGACCAGATTCCGCAGCGAAGCGACAGTTTTGTGGTGAACGGGGTCGGTATCGGCGGCTTCCTGCTCAATAATGAGATGATGTCTGGGTTGGTACTGAAACCCAAGCGGGACGTGACCACGCAGGAGGTTCGCAGCCGCGTACAGAAGCTCTCGGCGCAGGTGCCGGGAATGCAACTGGCGGCCTTCGGTCTGCCACCTCTCCCCGGTTCGGCCGTGGGCCTGCCGGTGCAGTTCGTGGTCAGCAGCACCTCCGGCAATTATCAGGAACTCAACCGCGTAGGCGAAGCACTCGTCGAAAAGGCGCGTGCCAGCGGCCTGTTCAGCTTTGTCGCGAGCAATCTCGAGTACAACGACGTCGTACTGAAGATCCAGATTCACAAAAAAATGTTGGCCAATTTTGGACTGACCCTGGCCGCTGTCGGAAAAAGCCTGGCGACCCTCCTGGGTGGCAACTACGTCAATTACTTCAGTATGGATGGGCTTAGCTATCGGGTGGTTCCGCAGGTTCCCGTGGCCTTGCGCGCCAATCCGAATCTATTGCAGAACTACCAGATCCAGACGCCTTCGGGTGCAGAGCTACCCTTATCCACCTTCGTCACACTTACGCAGGAGGTTGTCCCTACCTATCTGCCGCAATTCCAGAACCTGCCCGCAGTCACCATCGAGGCCAATCCGGCGCCAGGGGTGTCTTTGGCACAGGCGCTCGATTTTTTGCATCAGCAGGCCACAGGTCTGATGTCTAGTAGCGATCAGATCCATTACGCCGGCGTTTCCCGGCAGTACGAGAAGCAGGGCAGCTCCCTGGCGATTACCTTTGCCTTTGCCTTGATCTTTGTATTGCTCCTGCTCGCGGCCCAGTTCAATGGATTTCGGGATTCTTTGGTCGTTCTTGCCGGGGTGCCACTTGCCGCCTTCGGGGCCTTGCTGCCGATTGCCCTGGGGCTATCGAGTATCAACATCTATTCCGAAGTGGGAATGGTCATGCTGATTGGTCTGACCGCAAAGCAGGGGATTCTCATCGTTCAGTTCGCACGACAGTTGCAGGTCGAACGAGGATGGGAGCGGGCGTTGGCGGTACGCGAAGCGGCAGCACTGCGTCTGCGGCCCATTCTCATGACGGTAGCCGCAATGATTGCCGGCGCCGTGCCGCTGCTCTTCGCTACGGGAGGCAATGCCGAGGCAAGGTTTTCGATGGGGCTGGTAATCATTGCCGGGCTCAGTTTTGGTTCGCTGGTTTCCCTTTTTGTTATTCCCGCAATCTATAGCCTCTGGGGTGCAGAACTGAAACCGGCATCGCGGGAGAAAGAGAGTAATGGCCTGTTGACGAAAGACGCAAACCCCGAGTCTACGGCTCTTCCGTAACGATGGGAGTGCTGCAAGCTGGGGTTGACTTCTTTTGTTGTCTTGATAATTATTCGCGTTATCATTTTTACGACAGAAAAGGTCCGCGGAACATGGCAGCCGCACAGAGCGGTCTAGACTTCCCGAAAAGACACCGATTGGGCACCTTTCTCGCGGTGCTAGGCCCAGGACTGGTGGTCATGCTGGCGGACACCGATGTCGGCAGCGTCATCACCGCGGCCCAGAGTGGCGCGCAATGGGGCTACCGCCTGCTGCTCTTGCAGTTGATATTGATGCCCATCCTCTATGTGGTGCAGGAACTCACAGTACGACTCGGCATCTTCACCGGCAAGGGTCATGGAGAACTGATCAGCGAAACCTTTGGCAAGCACTGGGCTTACGTTTCCGTAACCGGACTGAGCATTGCCAGCGCTGGCGCCCTACTCACGGAATTTTCCGGTCTGGCGGGAGTGAGTGAACTGTTCGGCCTGCCGCGGGCATTGGGAGTGGTTCTGGGTGCCAGCGCACTGTGGTTGATCGTGATTACCGGCTCGTACCGTCGGGTGGAACGAATTGCGCTGATTTTTGGGACCTTTGAAGTGGTCTTTTTTGGCATCGCCTGGGCCGCCCGTCCGGATATGGGGAGCCTGCTGCACGGTCTGACCCAGGTTGAGCTCGGTAACCACAATTACATGATGCTGGTGGCGGCGAACATCGGCGCCGTCATCATGCCCTGGATGATCTTCTACCAGCAGTCGGCGGTTGCCGACAAGGGATTGCGTCCGGCGGACTACCCCCATGCCCGCTGGGATACCGCCATCGGTTCAGTGATTACGCAGTTGATCATGGCCGCGGTACTGATCGCCACCGCCGCCACCATCGGTCTGTCCAACCCCAACGCTCCGCTAAATACCGTACAGCAGCTGTCAGAAGCGATTACGCCCTTCCTCGGGACGGTTTGGGGGCACATTGTCTTTTCTCTGGGCATCATTGGCGCCGGCATGATTGCCGCCATCGTTGCCACCCTGGCGGCGGCCTGGGGCTGGGGCGAAGTCACCGGCTTCAAGCATTCCCTGGAGTATCATCCCAAGGATGCGCCGTGGTTCTATGGTGTCTATACCCTGGTCTTGCTGGCGGGAGCCGTCGCCGTCATCTTCATTCCCAACCTTGTCAGCCTGGATATTGCAGTGGAGGTCATGAATGCCCTCTTACTCCCGCTGGTACTGGGCTTCCTGATTGCTCTGGCAGTCAAGGCGCTCCCCGACGAGCATCGCCTGCGCGGCTGGTACTTCTGGGTGGTTTTGGCCTTGGGCGGCGTCAGTGCCGGACTCGGGGTCTACGGCGGCATCACCAGCATTCCCGGCCTCTAGTCCCGCATTGCCGACGAGGGGAGTGCGCCGTATGCTCCCCTCATGATGAAAGAAGAGCGCGCCATTGCCAAAGTCGATCCACACCATCAGGCCATGGTCGGGATCCTCGATCAGGCCCGCCTGTCACCGCGACATTATCGCCTGTGGCTGCTGGCGACCGCCGGTCCCTTGTTGAGTGGTGTGAGCATGATGGTGCTCGGCATCAGCCTGCCCCTATTACGTGCCCCCTTTCATCTCAGTCCGAGCAGCACGGGTCTGGCAGCGGCGAGCCTGATGGGGGGCACGATCATCGGCGCCCTGCTCAGCGGGCATCTGGCCGATCGCTTTGGCCGCCGCCCCTTGCTCATCGCCAATGCCCTCGGCCTTCTGCTTGCGGGGATCTGGCTCAGCCTCACGACCAACACTATCCTTTTGATTCTGGGTGAGCTCGTTCTCGGGATTGCGGTGGGCGGCGATTTTCCGGTGGGTAGCAGCTATATTTCCGAGTTCATGCCGCAAAACCATCGCGGACGCATGCTGGCGGCATCAATGGCCCTGCAACCCTTGGGTATGCTGCTCAGTGCCGGCGTCGCACTGCTCCTGATACACGGCAGCGGTACGGCCTGGCGTTGGCTCATGGCCTGGCAGGCGGTACTCGCCCTCCCCTACTTTTTGGGCCGATGGCGACTGCCAGAGAGCATACGTTGGCTGATGGCGCACGGCCGCAATCAGATTGCCGCTGCGGAGCTCGCCCGCTTTGCGCCGCAACGCAGCACAGAATTACAGCGCATGGGCAGGGAGTTGGGCCATCGTACCCATGCGGTGAGCAAGATTCCAATCACGCCCAAGACCGCCTGGCGGGTATTGTTCACCAACGAATATCGTCGGCGCACTTGGCTGGTTACCCTGCCCTGGTTTTTGATGGATATGGCTACCTATGGGATCGGCCTGTTCACGCCGATCCTGTTGGCTTCCATGAGCGTTTTGCCGGAGCGTCTGCCCACTTGGCAAAAGGACTGGATCAACACCCTGCACACAGCGGAGGTGGATTTTCTTCTGCTCGCTGGTGCCTTGACTGCCCTCTGGCTCGTCCCCCGTTTTGGGCGGATGCAGATGCAGATTCAGGGCTTTTTGGGTATGACCCTGGGTTTACTGCTGCTCTGGCGGGCCACGACGGCGCACTGGTCGTTTTTCGTGCTGTTTCTGGGCTTCGCCCTCTACAATTTCGCCATGACCGTCGGACCCAATGCGACCACGTTCATTCTCCCCACCGAGATGTACCCCACCCAAGTCCGCGCGCTCGGTTCGGGCTTTGCCGCTGCCTTTGCCAAAATCGGGGCGACCCTGGCAGTGTTCCTGCTGCCCATACTGCAACGCGACCTGGGCGTTGGGCTGCTCTTGCTCGGGATGGCACTGCTCAGTCTGCTGGGCGGAATTTTGACCTATACTTTCCGCGTGGAAGGCCACGGTCTGACTTTGGAGGAGCACCATGGACGCCTGCCATTGCGCTCGCGTCAGCTGGAAGGCTGAAATGCTCAAATCGGAGGAATTTGTTGGTGGATACATCGGAGAATCGCATGCCGTTTTCTCATTTTGACGCGATCTTGCAGCAGGTAGCGCCGCTCGACGACATTCCCGTGGCAGTCGTGGATGCAGGACAAAAGGAGGTGCTGGAAGCGGCCTGTGCTGCCCGCGCACAGAGTATCGTCGAACCCATCCTGCTGGGTAACGCGCAAAAGATCCGGGCGTTACTGGCGAATCTGCAGCAAGAGACCGGCAACTGTCCGTCGTTTCGGATTGTCGACGTGCCGAGCAGTGAGGCGGCAGCGGCAGAGGCGGTGCAGATGGTCGAACGCGGCGAGGCGGCGGCCATTATGAAGGGCCACATTCACAGCGATGCCTTTCTGCATCCCATCCTCGCCAAACTGCGCACGGATCGCCGTTTGTCGCACATCTTTGTCGCTGAACTAGAAAGCTACCACAAACCCTTGCTCATCACCGATGCAGCGATCAACATCAGCCCGGACCTGCTCAGCAAGGCGGCGATTCTGCAAAACGCCGTCGATCTCGCCCGGATTCTCGGCGTCGAGCAGCCCAAGGCAGCGGCGTTATCGGCAGTGGAGACGGTGAATCCCGCCATCGCTTCCACCGTCGATGCCGCCTGCCTGGCCAAAATGGCTGAGCGCGGGCAGATCCAGCATGCCATTGTCGATGGGCCCTTGGCCTTCGATAATGCCATCTCCGCGCACTCCGCTGAGGTCAAGGGAATCCATAGCCCGGTTGCTGGCGACGTGGATATCCTGCTCGTGCCGGATCTGGTTTCCGGCAACATCCTCGCCAAGGATCTGGAATATCTGGCCCATGCCAGCCTGGCGGGTATCGTCATGGGAGCCAAGGTGCCGATCATCCTCACCTCACGTGCCGACCCCCCGCGCGCACGCCTGGTTTCCGCCGCTCTGGCCGCCCTCCTGCATTATGCCGAGAAATCCAAATGAATCCGGAAAGCGCTCCCTGCCATCCCTGCGCCAAGATCGTCACCCTGACCCTGAATCCGGCGGTGGACGTCAGCTATGAATTTGCGCAGCTGCTCCCCGACCAAAAGACCCACGCCAGCAGCACCCGCTTCGATCCCGGTGGCAACGGTATCAATGTTGCGCGTGCCCTGAAGGAGCTTTTCGTCTGTGCCCATAGTTGCTGCGTGGTCGCCGGGCATGTGGGCCGTCTCCTGCAAACGCTTTTGCGCCACAGTCTGGATGATCCCCATTGTGTGGAAGTAATGGGCGAAACGCGCATCAATGCTACCCTGCTGCAACAAGACCCAACAGTGCAGTA
This sequence comes from Acidithiobacillus sp. TH-A67, assembly GCF_057473545.1. Taxonomy (NCBI): domain Bacteria; kingdom Pseudomonadati; phylum Pseudomonadota; class Acidithiobacillia; order Acidithiobacillales; family Acidithiobacillaceae; genus Acidithiobacillus; species Acidithiobacillus sp. TH-A67. The sequence goes on along the minus strand of NZ_JBYCKU010000056.1, from coordinate 25,117 downwards.
CGAGGTGACGGGACAGGGCCCGCTGCTTTCTCCCCTGGTTCTCGAGGAGGTGCACAGCAAGATTTGCAGCCTGGCCGACAACGGCTTCGCCGTGCTCACCGGCTCCCTGCCCCCGGGCGTACCAACAGATTTTTATGCGCAGCTGATCGAAGAGCTGCGGCAGCAAGGGGCCAGGGTCGTCCTCGACGCCCATGGCGAGGCCTTACGCCGGGGTATCGCCGCCAAACCGTTTCTGATCAAGCCGAACGCCTACGAGCTGCGACAACTCAGCGGCAAGAGCCTGAGCACTCGCGAGGAGCTGATCGCCGCCGCCCGCCAGGTACAACAGCAGGGCATCGATTGGGTCTGCGTCTCCCTTGGTGGCGAGGGCGCTCTACTGATTGGATCCGAGCAAAACTTTTTCGCCAATGCCCCAAGTATCGCAGTACGCTCCACCGTTGGCGCTGGCGACTCGATGGTGGCCGGTCTGGTCGCTGCCTTTGCCCAGGGGCAACGTCCGGAGGAGGCCCTGCGCCTTGCCGTCGCCTGCGGCAGCGCCACGGCCGCGCAACCGGGCACTGGTATTTTCACCCACAACGATCTCGACCCACTTCTGCGGCAGATTGAGGTGGAGAATCTCGCACCCTGAAAAGGAGAACGCCATGCAAGCGCAACGCAAAGCTCCCATTGGTATCAGCAAGGAGGCCAGCCGACGCTGGCAGGAAAACTACGAACGGGTTACCCAAGGTTCTGGCCGCCTGTTCCTGATGGCTGGTGATCAGAAGGTCGAACATCTGAATGATGATTTCGTGGGCAGTACCGTCGCGGCCGCAGACGCCGACCCGGAACATCTTTTTCGCATTGCCAGCCAGGCGCCTATCGGCTGCTTCGCCACCCAGCTGGGACTGGTGGCGCAGTATGGTGGCGACTACCCGGAAATTCCCTACCTGCTCAAGCTCAATAGCAAAACCCATCTGCTTCCCGGAGCCGAGCACGACCCCCGCAGTCGGCAGTGGCAAAGCATGGCGCAGGTCCAGGAGTTCATGCAGCACGCCGGCGTTCCCATCGTCGGCGTCGGTTACACCATCTATCCTGGTTCGGAATTCGAAGCGGAAATGCTCACAGAAGCGGCACAACTCATCCACGACGCCCATCAGCTTGGACTGTTGGCAGTGATCTGGGCCTATCCGCGCGGAAGAGCGGTGGGTAAACGCGAACACGATCCCCATCTGATTGCCGGGGCCGCAGGACTAGTCGCCTGCCTGGGCGCAGATTTCGTCAAGGTCAACCCACCGCTGAATCTCCAAGGTGCGGCAGAGGCCAAGCTATTGGGCGAAGCAGTTGCCGCTGCCGGACGCACGCAGCTGGTCTGTGCCGGGGGGGCCGAAGTCAGCAGTGCGGACTTCGTCCGTCGTCTGGACGCACAACTGCGCGAAGGACACAGCGCTGGCTGCGCCACCGGTCGCAACGTCCACCAACGCAGCTTAGAGGAGGCTGTCGCCCTGTGTCGGGCCATTCACAGCCTGGTGGTCGAGGATCGCGGCCTGGACCACGCCCTGGCATTGTTGCAGGAGGGCTGAGCGCCCATGGCTCGTCTGCCGCGCCAGAAAAGCAAGATCGTCTGCACCATCGGCCCCGCCTCCGACCGGATAGGGGTCCTCGAGGCCATGCTGCGGGCCGGCATGGATGTGGCTCGGATCAACCTCGCCCACGGCAGCATCCCGGAGCACGCCGAACGCATCCAGCGCATTCGCAGCGCCAGTGCACGGGCAGGGAAACGGGTGGCCATTCTCGCAGATTTGCCGGGCCCCAAGATCCGCATCGGTACCCTGCCGCAGCCCCTCCAGCTCAAAAAAGGTGAACGTCTGCGCCTGGGACCAGGGCCCTATCGCCAAGAACAGGGGCGACATCATTTACCGCTGGAACTGCCGGAACTGGCGCGCCCTTTGCGCAAGGGGGATGACGCCTTTCTGGCCGACGGCTTCCTGCATTTGCGCGTCGATGCTGAAGAACAGGGGATTCTACACTGTCGCGTTGTGGTGGGTGGCGAGTTGCGCTCTCACAAGGGCGTCAATCTGCCCGGCTTGCTGCTCGCCGGCACTGCGCTCACGGCGCAAGATCAAGACTTGTTGCGCGCCATTCTACCGCTGGGGGTGGATGGGATCAGCGTTTCTTTTGTCGAGTCGGCAGCCGACCTGGACCAGGCCCGTACGCTTGCCGCGCAACAGGGTTATGAGCCATTTCTGGTGGCCAAAATCGAGCGCCAGCGAGCCCTGCGCAACCTGCCCGAAATTCTCGCGGCTTGTGATGGGATCATGGTGGCGCGCGGCGACCTGGGTGTGGAGATCCCGATCCAGAGCATTGCCCGACAGCAGAAGGAGCTCATTCACCGCGCCCGCGCTGCCGGCAAGGCGGTCATCACCGCGACCCAGATGCTGGAGTCGATGGTCAACAACCCTCGTCCCACCCGCGCCGAAGTGAATGATGTCGCCAACGCCATCCTCGATGGCAGCGACGCGGTGATGCTCTCGGAAGAATCGGCCATGGGTAACTATCCGCTCGAAAGCGTGCGCATGATGGCGCGCATCGCAGCCGACATCGAAGGCTCGGGATTCAGCGCCCGCGAACTGATTTGCCGCAAGAGCAAGAAGGCGGCCGTGGAAGCGGTAATTGCCTGCGATGTGCGTTCGGCAACGGCGATGCTCAAGCCCCTGTTCATCGTCACGCCGACCGAGACCGGCGCCACGGCGGCGCGTATTGCAGGCCTGCGACCACAGGCCTGGGTCCTTGCCCCCAGCCGCCACGCCGCAACCTGCCAGCGTCTGTGCTTTTACTCGGGGGTCTACCCGATCTTCCTCGACCCCGGCTCCGGTAGTTGGGAAAGTGCCATACGCTATTGGCTCAGCGACAATGGCTGGCAACAGGGGCACATCATTCTCACCCAGGGTCCAAGCCTAGGCCATCCGGGTGGCACCAATAGATTGGAGATCATCGATCTCGCCGTATCCGAACCGCAAATGCACCAGCAAGGAGACAGCTATGGATAGCCTGATTGAAGATATCATCGCCCGTGAAATTCTCGACTCCCGCGGCAACCCCACCGTCGAAGCCGAGGTCTTGCTGACCGATGGTAGCCGTGGACGGGCCGCGGTGCCCTCCGGCGCCTCTACCGGCAGCCGCGAGGCCCTGGAGCTGCGTGACCAGGACCCCAACCGCTTCGGTGGCAAGGGGGTGCGGAAGGTCATCGAGCACATCGAAGAAGAGATCGCTCCCAATCTGATCGATCTGGACGCGAGCGCCCAAAAGATGATTGACGACACCCTGCTCGGCCTGGACGGTACCAACAACAAGTCGCGCCTCGGGGCCAATGCCCTGCTCGCCGTGTCCCTGGCCTGCGCCCGCGCCGCCGCCGAAAGCAAGGACCTCCCCCTCTATGCCTATCTCGGCGGCCCCGCGGCCTCCCGCCTGCCGGTGCCCTGCCTCAACGTCCTCAATGGCGGCGTCCATGCCCATTGGCAGGGGGCAGATTTTCAGGAGACCATGCTGGTGCCTTTTGGTGCCGACTCCTTCCGCGAAGCCATCCGCTGGGGGGCAGAGATCTATCACGCCCTGCAGGGCCTGCTGCTCGAAAAACATCTGAGCGTTGGCGTGGGTGACGAGGGTGGCTTTGCCCCGGCGGTGCGCTCCAACCAGGAGACTCTGGACCTGCTCCTCGCTGCCATCGAAAAGGCCGGCTTCGTGCCGGGCAAGGATTGCGGCATTGCCATCGACCCCGCCTCTTCGGAATTCTATCGGGACGGCAAGTACCAGCTACACACCGAAAAACGCGCCATCGGCAGCGAGGAAATGATCGAGTACTACGCGAAGCTGGTGGATGACTATCCCATCGTGCTGCTGGAAGATGGTTTGGCCGAGGATGACTGGGAATCGTGGAAACAGCTCAACGCGCGCCTAGGCGGCCGCATCGAGCTGGTGGGCGATGACATCTTCTGCACCAACCCAGAGATCATCGCCCGCGGCATCAAAGACGACATCGCCAATTCCGTGCTCATCAAACTCAATCAGATCGGCACCGTCAGCGAGACCTTTGCCGCCGCCCGCCTGGCGCAGTTCCACGGCTGGGGGGCGTTTGTCTCGCATCGTTCCGGGGAAACCACCGACGATTTCATTGCCGATCTCACCGTGGCACTGGACACTGGTCACCTCAAATCCGGTGCGCCCTGCCGCGGCGAGCGTGTCGCCAAGTACAACCAGCTCCTACGCATCGAAGAAGAACTGGGCACTGCCGCCACGTACGCCGGTGCCCAAGCCTTCGTCCGCCCCCCCACCCGCTGAGAGCGGAGCCGCTCAGCGCCTCAGAAGAGGCTGCGGGCGGCCTTGCCGATGCCCTCGGCCGACATCGGGTGCTGGTCGGCAAAACGGGCGAGATCATAGGCCGTCGCCCCCAAGCTCAGCGCCGTCCCGATCTGCCCGATCAAGGCACCGGCATCGATGCCGACGATCCACCCCCCCAACAGGCGCAGGGAGGAAGGCTCGAAGAACAGGCGAATCTCCCCCTCCAAGCGCTCAAGAATCTGCGCCCGGGAGTCTTCGGCAAAATCATAGCGACCCACCGCCAGTTCGCGCCCCTCAGCCTTGGCCGGGGTCATGCCGATATAGGCCGCGGCCGGGAGGGTGAAGATCGTCGTCGGCACATTGTGGAAATCCGCGTAATCCAGGGGTTGATTGCCACCCAGGATATTGTGAGCCGCGACTAACGATTGCCGTACCGCTGCATGAAAGAGGGGCACCCGACCATTAACATCACCGGCAGCGTAGATATGCGGGTAGCGGGTCTGCAGGGATGGCCCCACCTGAATGCCATGTCGGTCAAATTCGATACCAACCGCATCGCAGCCCTCGGGAATCACCGGGGAGCGTCCGACTGCGAGCAGCACCACCTCCGCCTCTCCGCTCTCCTCCTGCCCGGCGCGTTGCCAGACCACCCGGCGCAACGCACCCTGGGCCTCGATGCGCTGCACATCGACGTCGGTCAGGATCCGCATGCCTGCCGGCAACAAGGGCTGGAGCAGGGCCACCATGCCTGGGTCCATGCCGTTCAAAATCTGTCCCCCCCTCTGCAGGAGCGTCACCTGACTGCCGAGTTGGGCAAAAAAGGACGCCGTTTCCAGGCCAATGTATCCGCCACCGACCACGATCAAGCGCTTGGGCAAAGCGCGCAGGGCGGAGTCCGGTTTATAGAGATCATGACTGGTCAGACAATGTTCGGCACCAGGAATGGGAGGCACAAAGACGTCAGAGCCGCTGGCAATAAGGAGATGATGGCAGTGGATTTTCTCACTGCCCTGATCATCGTCGATCTGCACGGTGTGAGGATCAAGAATATGCGCCACCCCCTTGCGCAGCTCAATACCGGGTTGTGCAGCAAGCTCCTGCGCATGCTGCGCATAACGCCGCTCCTGTACCTGATCCTTGTGCTGCACGATGGCTGCATAGTCCGCCCGTGGTTCTTCCAGACCAAGCTGGGCGTTGAAGCGCCGCGTTGCGCCAGCCAAAGATGCCATCTCCCGCACCGCCTTGGATGGCACACAGCCCTCATAGAGGCAGTTGCCACTCATCACTCCTTTGGGATCTACCATGAGTACCTGGTGTCCCGCCCGCGCCAGTCGAAAGGCCGCCGGATACGCCGCGCCGCCGGCCCCGATACAGAGCAGATCCACTACCTTTTCAGCCATATTTGACCTCCTGATCCAATTATAGACTATCCCAGTGTAGCGAAAGGAGTCATGCTCAGCCAGCTAATGGCACGCGCGTGCCGTACAAGCGCTCACAACGAGCAAATGATATTCTGCGAATCGTCGACGCATTTTTCGTGCAACCAGAGTTCGGCCGCAAGCTCAACTCATAACGCATTAAAACGCATTAAATCGACCAGCACCGAGAAACCAATGGGGTCGAACCGATCTGCAAGACATTGCAGATCGCCCCATCGGCCTATCGATGCCAAGTAACCCGACGTCGCCACCTAAGACTGCGCGGTCGTAGGGAGCGGCGCGATATGTTGCCGTTGCCGAAGATCTAACCTGTCCTAAATGCTGACTGGCATGATTACGGCCTGGGAACAGCCTCAGCACGAAGATGTGAGCCAATATCCATAAAGGACTATCACTGTAGCTTAAGCGGCCTCTGGTGTACACAGAAGATAACTTCCGTTGTATTTATATCTCCTCATCATTGATGATTTCCAAAAATTTTGAAAGCACGGCAGATCTCCTACTGATATGTGGAGCAGACATAAAATTTACAGAAATTATTTCATGCTTCTCCAATGGAATTTTCTTTATACCCCATTCAGGGTGTTGATCCAGTACTCGGGTGTCAAAAAATCCCACCCCAAGCCCTGACTTAACCATAATTCCGACTGATTGTATATCAGCTACCTCTATGAAATGCCGGCTCTCTACACCGCGATTCCGAAACTCTCTTTCTATCGCTCTCCTAATTGCGGAGCCAGGCTCCCGCCAAACTATTGGCACATTCTGGAGATCTTTGAACATAACCAGGTCGTTCCGGGCTAACGGGTGGCCGTCTGGCACTCCCAATACAATCCCGTTATCGTTCTTCCATCGGACTGTCTCAAAATAATATGGTAGATCAGGAGGGGCTACTTCACCCTCATAAAAAAACACATCTACACTTCCGATAGAAACATTATCCCAATACCTTTCTCCGCTTTTTATATACAAATTAATATTTGGATATACAGCCCTGAATTTCTCCAAATAAGGCGGCAGATAATAATTTGCGAGAAGGCTTGTTGCCACAATACAGAGGTCACCTAGTTGCCCACTTTGACGTCTCCTTATAATACTCTCTATATCCCTAAGTGCGTGTTCCAACCTTTTTATATCTGGTAATATAAGCTCTCCGGCCTCGGTGAACACCAAGCCATTTCCTTTCCGGAAATACAATGGTTCACCGACATACTCTACTAGTTTTTTTAACCGTTCAGAAATTGCCGATTGTCCGCGACACAAATGCTCTGCTGCGGCGCTTACACTTCCCCGTTCGACGACCTCCAAAAGCGTTATCAGCTGCTCAGCATCCACCATCGGTTTCTCCGTTATCTACTCCAATAAAAATGATTTGCCAGCCACCTTCTTAGTAACTAACATAGATTAGTAGATACTTTTCGTGCCATAAAGTCACGCGGAGAATTTATGTTGCGGTCAGAACTCCAGTTGCAAGGCAGCCCATGGATCCCTCACCAAGCTCGCTGTGCTCTGAAGTCACTGCTGCGAGATGAATCAAACCTGATTTCCACGACCTCATCGTGTGGCACGATCCTCTTTCGGAGTGTGGGTGCAGAGTTCCGCTCTGGTGTCTATACTGATATTCGGATGGCCTAATACGGTAAAGGAGTGAGTCATGCCAGACCTTGGGGATACGTCGCGCGACTTCCCATCGGAGAAGAAGCACGCCGCAGGCGTCAGCGCTGAAATCACTCTGCCCGATGGCCGCGATTTCTGCCTTCTGGTTCCCCCATCTCTTTTCGATCTGCTCTGTGAGTCGCTTGGGAATGCCAACAAAGCACGCTCTTGGCTGGAGGGGCGCATCATGGAAGTCGCGAACCTCTCTCACGAAGCGATAGGGCAGTATCTCAACTTGATGATCCGACAACGGATCAGCGCATCGGCTGATCGCAAGACTCGATTGGAAGGGCTACAGATGCCCCGAGTCGAACTACACCTGAACGGCAGTGTTGCAAGGGTTACGCCCAACGGCGTAGCAGGAAGCGAATAGCAATGTACCTTGGCATAGGGTTTTCTGTAGTCTATACCTACAGTCGCCCATAAAGATTATGGAGCATTGTTCATGATCAAAACGGGGAAGTCTGAGCTTGCCGTTATCCGCACCCATGTATTCAGTAGCGATCGTCTGTTCCTGGAAGCAGATCTATACGAGGGCGGATGCGATTGGCTGATATTGATTCATGGTAAGGCCTACGACAAAGAGGTTTGGAAACACAGTCTCATCCTCCATCCGATCGTTCAGGCTGGCTGGTCCGTTCTTGCCCCCAATCTCCGTGGCTATGGTGCTTCAGAATCTGGTGACAGTTTCTATGAGAAGGATGTTTTGGGGGCAATACAGTTTGCAGAAACCCATAAGGCAGAAAGGGTCGTCATCTTAGGTGCTTCCATGGGGGGCACCGCTGCACTGAAGGCACTCGCCCAACTAGAGCAACCACTTGCTGGTGTTATCCTGGTTTCGCCCGCTGGCCATCCCGACAGCTTCTCCCAACTAACCAACAAAGCAAAACGTGCTTTACTGCTGTACAGCGATGATGAGGCGTACGCAGACAATTGTCGTCTAGTGCGTGAACAGCTTCCCTTACCTCTAGCTACCCATACTTGGCCGGGACGCTTACACGCCCATCAGCTCCTGGACGATCCTGGCTACGGTCCCGAGGTGACGAACTGGATAGTACGCTTTCTTGCCAGCATCGCGGCTTCTTCGCAACCTGATGATAATCAATCATACACTAACACCCAAGGATGAGGCATATGGATACGCAAACAAACACCGATCAATTTGCCAAACTTTCCGTTGACGATTCATATAAGCTATTAGATAGCAGTGAAAAGGGGTTAACCAGCAGCACAGCCAAAGAGCGTCTCAACTCATTTGGATCAAACCTGTTGGAAGAACATGAAACTCCTCTTTGGAAAAGGCTTTTTACCTATTTCTGGGGACCCATCCCCTGGATGATCGAAGTGGCTGCAGCGCTCTCCGCAATCAATGGCGACTGGAAAAGTTTCGGCGTTATCTTTGCCATGCTTCTCATCAATGGTGGCATCGGATTCTGGGAAGAGAAAGGCGCCAATGATGCATTGCGGGCACTAAAACAACAATTGGCACTAAAAGCCCGGGTCTTACGTGATGGCAAATGGCAGGAAATCGATGCCGCAGACCTCGTACCCGGAGACGTAGTACGCCTTCGCCTCGGTGATGTTCTCCCAGCGGACATCAAGCTCATTTCGGGAGACTATCTTTCTGTCGACCAGTCGGCCCTGACGGGAGAATCGCTGCCGGTCAACAAAAAGGTAGGTGACGTTGCTTACTCAGGAACGATTGCGAAACAGGGCGAGATGGTCGGAGTCATTTATGCTACTGGCTCACGAACCTTCTTTGGGAAAACTGCAAACCTGGTCGCGCACGCCGCTCCCGTCTCACATTTTCAACGTGCCGTCTTACAAATCGGTAACTTCTTGATCGCACTTGCAATATTCCTCTCGCTTTTGCTGATCATCGTCGAACTATCGCGGGGACTGCCTTTTCTTACGCTCATCGCCTTTGTCTTGGTCGTAGTCGTGGCTTCCATCCCGGTAGCCATGCCTGCGGTACTCTCTGTAACCATGGCTTTGGGTGCTCTTGCGCTGTCCCGGATGAAGGCCATTGTCTCACGATTGACCTCCATTGAAGAAATGGCTGGCGTCGATATCCTCTGTTCAGACAAGACCGGCACTCTTACGCAAAACAAAATCACTCTCGGACAAACGGTTCTCTTTCAGGCAAAAGATGAGCAAGAAGTCATTCTCGCAGCGGCCTTAGCCTCTAAAGCTGAAGACAGTGACGCTATTGATACCGCCGTACTCAATGGGTTAAAGAACCGTGACAGCCTTCTGACCACCTTTCAGCAAGACAAGTTCACCCCATTCGATCCTGTCTCCAAACGGACAGAAGCTGCCATTCACGATTCACACGGACAAGCATTTCGCGTTACCAAGGGTGCTCCACAAATCATCATGGGGCTGGCAAATCTCGCAGGGGAAGAACAGGAGAAGGCAGAAAAGGCCGTCACTGATTTCGCGGCAAAAGGTTTCCGTACATTGGGCGTGGCTCGCTCGTCTGCCAATGGTGACGCATGGACATTTTTGGGAATCCTGTCTCTCTTTGATCCCCCCCGAGAGGATTCCAAAGCGACCATTATGGACGCTCAAAACCATGGAATAGAAGTAAAGATGGTTACCGGAGACCATCAGGCCATCGCCAGTGAGATTGCCGGGCAACTGCATTTGGGCACCCATATCCTTACCGTCGATGACCGGCTTTCCAAGTATGCCGAGGGCGGTGCGCTCCCGCAAAATCTAGGAGACGAGATAGAGCACGCAGACGGCTTTGCGCAGGTATTTCCTGAGCATAAGTATGCCATCGTAAAGGCATTGCAGCAGCGCGGGCACATTGTCGCCATGACAGGCGACGGAGTGAATGACGCGCCGGCACTCAAACAAGCGGATGTGGGGATTGCAGTTTCGGGTGCCACCGATGCTGCCCGAGGCGCCGCGGCCCTGATCCTGACAGCGCCAGGGCTGAATGTCATCGTCAAGGCAGTTGAGGAAGCTCGCCGAATCTTCGAGCGAATGACAAGTTATACGGTGTACCGGATCGCCATGACGCTCGATATTCTTTTCTTTGTCGTAGTGGCGATGTTAATTTTCAACTCCTATCCGCTAACAGCCATAATGGTCGTTCTATTATCCCTTCTCGATGACATCCCCATCATGACCATCGCGTGGGATAATACTGCGATACAAAAATCACCTGTCCACTGGGAAATGGGCCGTGTTATCGCGCTGAGTTCTGCCATGGGCCTACTCGCATTTGCTGGAACCTTTGGTCTTTACCTGATCGCGCGTTACTTCTCGGGTCTCCCGATGGACGAAGTCCGCACAATCATGTTCTTACAACTCATCGCAGGTGGCCATCTTATGCTGTTTCTCACGCGCGTACGTGGGCCGTTTTGGCGGTCTCCGTATCCTGCCCGCCCTTTGCTGTTTGCGATTCTCGGCACGCAGGTAGTCGGCGTCTGCATGGCGGGATTCGGCTGGCTGATGCCTGCCATCCCCTGGATCGCGGTTGGTCTTGTATGGGCCTATAACCTTATCTGGATGATTGTTGCCGATTTTTGCAAGCTCGGCATTCATCGCCTCGCCGACAGCAACGCCGCACATCAGTCTCGTTTCCTGATGGCCATTAACCGGGATCTTCGTCCGGCATTTGCTGAAATAGAGAAAGCCGATCTTGCCACGCATCGGGTGATTCGCCAGGCCTTTCACAAAGCTACACATACTGATCGGCAACAATAACGAGAGGACGTAGAGATGAAGACAGTGAGAATATCCGCCGCCCCTTACCCGGACCAACGGCCTGGCACTTCTGGTCTCCGCAAAAAGGTAACCATATTTCAGCAGCCGGCCTATCTGGAGTTATTTATCGAGGCCATATTTCAAACCATTCCCAATCGACAAGGTGGCATCTTAATACTTGGTGGTGATGGTCGCTATTTCAACGACCACGCCATCCAGATTATCCTGCGCATGGCCTCTGCCCATTGCTTCGATCGCGTCATAGTCGGGCAAAATGGTATCCTATCAACGCCAGCTATATCTCACTTGATCAGAAAACGAAAGGCCTTGGGTGGCATCATCCTGACGGCTTCTCATAATCCTGGCGGTCCCGAACATGATTTTGGGGTTAAATTTAATGTAAGTAATGGTGGGCCAGCGCCGGAGCCAATAACAGAGCAGATCTGGTCGGTTAGCAAGCAGCTATCGGGCTACGAAATACTAGCAGATACGGAAGCTATGGATATCGACCTGTCCAAAACCGGGATCTTTTCCCTTGGGGAGATGGCGGTAGAGGTTTGCAGCTCGACCTCCGATTACATTCAACTCATGGAAACGATCTTCGACTTTGACAAGATTTCTCTCTTGTTCAAAAGACCAGAATTTTCCATTCGCTACGATGGTCTGCACGCTGTAACCGGACCGTATGCGAAAGCGCTTTTTGAAGATTGTCTAGGTGCGCCTTCGGGCTCAGTAGTCAATTTCCAGCCTCTCCCAAATTTTGGTGGAGGACATCCAGATCCAAATCTCGTCTATGGAAAATCTTTGGTCGACTCCATGTTCGCTGCAGGAGCGCCGGCCTTCGGCGCAGCCTCTGATGGTGATGGCGATCGTCATATGATCCTGGGATCGCATTTCTTTGTTAGCCCTTGTGATTCATTGGCGATCCTATTACTGCACGCCAACCGAATTCCGCACTACAGAAATGAAGTTCAAGGAGTTGCGCGGTCCATGCCCACAAGCCAGGCAGTAGATGACATCGCCAGGGACACCCATATTCCGCTATTCGAGACACCAACGGGATGGAAGTTTTTTGGTGACTTGATGGACGCCGGCAAAGTAACCTTCTGCGGTGAAGAGAGTTTTGGAGCTGGATCCACTCACATTCGCGAAAAGGACGGCTTGTGGGCCGTGTTGTTCTGGCTGTCCATCATCGCCGACACCGGCAAAAGTGTAAAAGACTTGGTGCAGGATATGTGGCATCAGTATGGGCGCCATTATTTTACTCGACATGACTTTGAAAACCTGGATAGCATGACCGGGTCGGCAATACTCGCAGACCTGCGCGAGGATGTATCCAAACTTGTTGGTCAGCAGATCGCTAACAACCGTATCGTTGCTGCAGATGACTTTTCCTATAACGATCCCATAGATGGATCCATCATAAGTCATCAGGGAATTCGCATTGTTTTTTCCGATCACTCGCGGATCGTCATTCGCATTTCTGGAACAGGTACCGAGGGAGCCACGTTGCGTTTTTACTTTGAGCGTGTGGAACATCAGAAGAATAAACTGAATGAAGATGTACAACAATATTTACAACCATTCATTCAGTATGCCTATGCCTTAACTGGAATACTACCCCGCAGTGGGAGGTCACGGCCAAATGTCATCACCTAACGCGATTTGTAACGTGTGGAGATATTGTTGTTTACACGCCTTGTTGTTTTCAAGAGGAGCCGCGTATGTCAGATGTCAACAGTAATGAGCCGACGCCAGTTTCCCAGACAGCCATCTGGAAAGAGTTGCAGGCTCATGCACAAGCGATGTCCCAAGTGACTTTCAGCACCTTGTTTCGGGATGCACAGCGCGGCAGTCAGTTTCGCGCAGAAGGAGCAAGCATTGTCTTTGATTATTCACGACAACACCTTACCCAGCATACGCTGCGTCTCCTGGAAGAACTGGCGCAAGAATGCTTCATTTCTCAACAGAGAGACGCTCTCTTCTCCGGGGCTCCTATCAATCGAAGTGAGAATCGGCCCGCTTTGCATACCGCGTTACGCATGCCGCAGGGAGATTCTCTGTTCGTCGATGGTAAAAATATCGTTGCCGATGTCCAGGCGGTTCTGCAGCACATGGGAGATTTTGTCGAAGCTCTCTGGCGAGGAGCGATCTGTGGATCTACCGGCTCTCCATTACGAAATGTTGTTAATATTGGCATCGGAGGCTCCTACCTCGGTCCGGAGTTGCTGTACCAGGCCATGCGTCGTTATAGAAATCCGCAGATACGGGTCCGATTTCTCGCTAACATCGATAGCGCCGCCTTCGCCGATGCGACCGATGGCCTGGACCCTACAGAAACTCTGTTTATCGTATCTTCCAAAACCTTCACCACTGGGGAGACCATAGAAAACTTCAAAAAGGCGCAATCCTGGTTGCGTTCCTCTCTTGGCGTGGAAGACGTCTCCACACATTTTGTGGCAGTTACCGCAAATCTCAACGAAGCGCTCCAGCATGAATTTGTTCCAGATCGTATCTTTGCCTTTTGGGACTGGGTCGGAGGGCGCTACTCGGTTTCTTCGGCGATCGGCTTGTCAGTGATGGCAGCGATTGGCAGTCAGCATTTTCGCGATTTTCTCCACGGATTCCACCGTATGGATGAAAACTTTCGTACCGCGTCCCTTAGCGAGAACCTTCCGCTGCTACATGGCCTGATTGCGGTATGGAATAATAATTTTCTCGGCAATGAAACGCTGGCGGTCTTGCCTTATGCTCACGATCTCCGTCGCTTTCCTGCTTATCTTCAACAGTTGTTCATGGAAAGCAATGGAAAAAGAGTTGACCAGAACGGGCACCCTGTGAGTACAGATACTTGTCCCATTCTTTGGGGTGAGCCAGGAACCTGTGGCCAACACTCCTTTTTTCAATTGCTGCATCAGGGAACCCGGTCGGTTGCGTCGGATTTTATCGGATTTCTGGATCCTCTGGATGCTGATCCACAATCTCATGATTATCTCATGGCAAGTCTCTTTGCCCAGTGCGAAGCACTCGCATTTGGCAAGGACGCGGATGCGCTTGCCGCAGAGGGAGTGCCTGCTGAACAGATTCCGCATCGCGTCTGTCCGGGTAACCGACCGGCCAATATCCTGCTTGCACCGGCTCTATCACCGGAATATCTGGGTGCATTGATTGCGCTCTATGAACATAGTGTATTTGTTCAGGGAATTATTTGGGGAATTAATAGTTTTGACCAATGGGGGGTAGAGCTAGGGAAGCAGTTGGCACATCGCAGTTTAACGGAACTAAGCACACGGTCTATCGATCGGCAGGCGCACGATAGTGCAACCGTAGCGGACATGGAGTTGTATCTGCAACATCGAAAGTAAGGCGAATCACGTTTCTACCTTGAAGATAGGAGATCATCATGACATTACGTGTTGGAATTAATGGTTTTGGTCGTATCGGACGGATGATTATGCGGGCCATCTATGAAAGCCAGCGCACCGATCAAATACAGGTTGTGGCTGTAAACGATCTGGGGAGTCCAGAAACTAATGCGCATTTACTGCAATACGATTCTGTGCACGGACGTTTTCCTTTTGCGGTACATGCGGATGGAGACAAAATCTGGATTGACAAAGACAGTATCCAGGTACTGGCTGAACGAGATCCCAGCAAGCTCCCCTGGGGAACGCTCGGCGTAGACCTAGTCATCGAATCGACCGGGCTATTTACCACTCGTGAGAAGGCTGCACTACACCTGCAGGGCGGGGCCAAGAAAGTCCTGATCTCTGCTCCGGCCAAAGACCCGGTGGATCTCACCGTCGTCTATGGCGTCAATCATCACCTGCTCGATCCCGACAAACACGTGATTGTCTCCAATGGATCGTGCACAACGAATTGTCTCGCACCCCTGGCAAAGACGCTTCACGACTTTGCCAATATAGAACATGGCACCATGAATACCGTCCACGCGATGACCAACGATCAACGGATTACCGACGTCTATCATAAAGACCTGCATCGGGCTCGTGCTGCCGGTATGAGCATGATCCCGACCACGACAGGATCGGCAAAGGCTATTGGGCTCGTGATTCCCGAGTTGAATGGCAAACTGGACGGCTTCGCCATTCGGGTTCCGGTCCATAATGTCTCCATCGTTGATTTGACATGCGTCGTCTCCAAAACGGTTACAGAAGACGACATCCACCAAGTCATGAAGGCGCAAGCCGAGGGCCCGCTCAAAGGGGTCATGGCGGTGAATAGCAATCCGCTGGTTTCTATCGATTTTAATCACGATCCTCATTCTTGCACCTATGAACAATCGCTAACCAAAGTGAAAGGAAATCTTGTCAAGGTTTGCGGATGGTATGATAACGAATGGGGATTTTCGAACCGAATGGTGGATACCAGTCTCGCCATGATGGGATTGGCAAGGCCATAACGGAGGATCAGACATGACCTGGATTACTATGGCAGAACTTCCCCTCCAGGGGAAAAGGGTGTTAATTCGTGAAGATCTAAACGTACCGCTGAATGCTAACGGCAGCATTGCAGATGATACCCGGATACGGGCCAGTGTAGAGACCCTGCAGATGGCCCTGCAGCACGGCGCCAAAGTCCAGGTCCTGTCCCACTTGGGGCGGCCACAGGAGGGCACCTTCGATCCTGGATTCAGTTTACAGGTAGTAGCTACGCGGCTTGCGCAACTTTTGGATAAGCCCGTTCCCCTGGTACGCGACTGGCTTCCTGGTCAGGAGAACCACAACGTCTTGACAAGCCAAGGCGATGGCGAGATCTATCTGCTGGAAAATGTACGCTTTAACGTTGGCGAAAAAGCGGATGATCCGACATTAGCCAGGCAAATGGCATCGCTCTGTGATATTTTCGTCATGGACGCTTTTGCCACGGCACACCGAGCGCAGGCCAGCACCCATGGTGTTGCACAATTTGCCCCCATCGCTTGTGCCGGACCACTCCTGTGTAGGGAGATTGCTGCTCTGGACAAGGCTATCAAGGATCCCAAGCGTCCGCTCGTCACCTTGATCGGTGGCGCCAAGATCCATACCAAATTGCAGTTGTTGCGTCATCTCGTGGAATTTTCGGATCACGTTTTAGTGGGTGGAGGCATCGCCAACACCCTCCTTCTTGCGCGAGGCATCCAAATCGGCGAGTCCCTGGCCGAACCAGACTTTTTGCCACAGGCAAAAGAGCTCCTGCAATTTGCCGAAAACTTACATCGACCGATTCCGTTGCCCGTAGATGTTGTGATCGCAGAGGAGTTGCGGGGGCAGGTTTCTTCGCGGGTCAGTTCGATTTCGCAAATCGGTCCAAAAGACCGCATCGGTGATATTGGGCCACTCACTATAGCCTCCTATCAAAACATTCTTCGTTCGGCGAATACGATCGTCTGGAATGGTCCTTTTGGCGTAGCTGAAGTTCCTGCCTTTGCCACAGGCACGAACTCTCTCATACAAACTGTTACACAAAGTGAAGCCTATTCACTGCTTGGTGGAGGAGATACCGTAGCAGCACTCAATCGTAGCGGACTCGCTCACAAAATCTCCTATATCAGCACCGGTGGCGGCGCCTTTCTTACTTATTTAGAAGGAAAAGAGCTGCCGGGGATACAGATATTACAACAAAAGGGGGAAAATATGACAGGGGGTCTGTCGTGACAATGGACTCTAAAACCTACAAACACTTACTCAGGAAGCTGCAGATCGAGCTGGTGAAATACCAAAAGCATCTGATCAAGCATGGTAATAAGATCCTGATCCTTTTCGAGGGTAGAGACTCCTCGGGAAAAGACGGCACGATCAAAAGGATTACTGCTCATCTCAGCCCACGGGAAACCCGCGTTGTTGCCCTCGGTGTCCCGTCGGACCGCGAAAAAAGTGAATGGTATTTTCAACGTTATGTCTCCCATCTTCCGGCAGCTGGCGAATTCGTTCTCTTTAACCGTAGCTGGTATAACCGCGCCGGGGTGGAAATCGTGATGGGATTTTGTACCCAAGATGAGTATGAAGAATTTTTTCTTGAAGTCAATGAGTTCGAAAGCATGCTCTCCAGATCTGGGATTCAGGTTATGAAAATCTACCTGGACATATCCCAAGATGAGCAAACGAAAAGGATGGAGGCAAGGAAAACAGATCCGCTCAAGCAGTGGAAGGTGAGCCCCGTTGACAAACTCGCCATACAACATTGGGAAGATTACTCAAGGGCTAGAAATGTCATGTTTGAGCGCTCTCACACAGAATTTGCTCCTTGGTACGTTGTGCACAGTAATGATAAGAAAACTGCTCGCCTCAATGTAATCCGCGGGATTCTGAGCCATCTTTCGTATGCACACAAAGACGCGGATCTAGTCGCTCCCGACCCAAAGGTATTTTTTTCCTATGACCCTTCCTACCTCAAGAACGGGATGATTGCACCATGAAAACAATCTCACCTGTACTCCTCGTGATTTTTGACGGTTTTGGCCTAAATCCTAATCGAGTCTTCAATGGTTGGGCGCAGGCCAAAACGCCGCATCTTGACCATTATTTTGCCAGTTTTCCGCATACGGCTTTGCAAGCTTCCGGGCGCGCTTGCGGCCTTCCCGATGGACAGTTCGGAAACTCCGAAGTTGGCCACCTGACCCTCGGTTCTGGCCGCATTCTTCTGCAAGATTTACAGCGCATCAGTGAAAGCCTCGAGAGTGGTAATTTCAGCAAGATTCCGGCATGGACAAAATTCCTGCAAGGACGTACACGCTTGCATCTGGTCGGCATGGTATCTGATGGCGGTGTGCACTCGCATATCGACCATCTGCTGGGTATTCTCCCACTCCTCGTGAACGCCGGTATTGAGCCTATTGTTCACATGATCACCGATGGCCGGGATACGCCCCCCCGTTCAGCAGACGGCTTCGCCAAAACGCTCGAAGATCAACTCCAAAAGCTCGGCAAGGGTCGCATCGCCACCATTTGTGGACGGTACACTGCCATGGACCGGGCGCAATATTGGGAACGCACGCAACAGGCGTGGCAAGCCTTGATAGAAGGGAAGGCGCTCTCCGCTCCAGACAGCATTTCGGCGATTCATGCCGCTTGGAAACGAGGGGAAACCGACGAGTTCATTCAGCCGACGATCATTGGCGATCCACAGCAATACCGCATCCAAAAAGAGGATGCCGTGTTCTTCTTTAATTTCCGTTCCGACCGCATGCGGCAACTTGCTGCTGCGGTTGGAATGCCTGCGTTTCACGGTTTCGATCGCGGACAGGAGGGCCCTCGTGCAGTTCTCTGCATGACGTCCTACAACGACGAGTATCCCTTCCCGGTGCTCTTTCCCCCCGAAATTCCCAGGCATGTTCTCGCGGAAACCATTAGTGACGCCGGACTGCGTCAGTTTCACTGTGCAGAAACGGAAAAATATGCCCATGTCACCTATTTTTTCAATGGCGGGAGAGAAGATCCTTTTCCAGGAGAGGATCGGGAAATCATCCCCTCTCCCAAGGTAGCGACCTACGATTTACAACCAGAAATGAGTGCGGAAGCAGTGGCGGAGCGAATCATTCAAGCCATTGAAAGTTCCAATTATGACTTTATTCTGGTCAATTTTGCCAATGGTGACATGGTTGGCCATACTGCCAAAATTCCTGCTATTCTCCGTGCGGTAGAAACGCTCGATTTACAGTTTCACCGGGTCGTCCAGGTAGCGCGCAATGCGGGGTACACGGTGCTACTCACTGCCGACCATGGTAATTGTGATGAAATGGTCGATCCGCAAAGTGGTGCACCGCATACCCAGCACACGGTTTATCCTGTGCCCTTTTTGATGATTTCCCATAAGCAAGTGCAGTTGGGGATCGGACGGGGTATTTCCGACGTCGCGCCAACCGTCTTACAACTTCTCGGCTTGGGGCAACCTGCAGAGATGACGGGGCAATCCATTGTGCTTGCGCCCGATCATCCAATGCCAACGAAATAAGTCAGGAGGATTTATTATGACTGCAAACACTCGGCTACAAGAGATTCACGGCTTACTAGCTCGCCTTAAGGAAAGCTATCCCGCAGAAACCGATGCGTTTTTGGGTTTCATGCAGAAAACGGAAGGTAATCCTGCGCTCAGTGCGGCGCAAAAGGAGCTCATCAATGTAGCGCTTTCCGTGGCGGGACAATGCCAGTGGTGTATCGCCTTACACTGCAAAGGAGCGATGGAGGCTGGCGCCAGTCGTGATGAAATCATGAGCGCCGCGTTCCAGGCGGTATTGATGCACGGCGGCCCAGCATTGATGTACTTGCTGCCGGTCACCCAGACCCTGGACGAACTTTTTGTGGAGAATCCTCGTCATGGATAGCAATCTGATGCAAGCGATGTTGCGGGATATGCTGCGTGCTCGCGCCTTTGAAGAGGCCGCCGCGCAAAGTTACGCCCAAGGGCAGATTGCCGGCTTCCTTCATCTGTATCCAGGCGAAGAAGCAGTTGCCGTGGGCGCTTTGCACGCGGCAGAGCCCGGAGACTATGTCGTATCCACCTACCGGGAACATGTTCATGCCCTGGTGCGCGGAATTTCCGCCCGTTCCATCATGGCCGAACTCCATGGCAAGAAAACGGGGGTTAGTTCTGGTATGGGGGGCTCTATGCACCTCTTCGATCGAGAAAGGCGCTTTTTAGGTGGCTATGCCATTGTCGGCGAAACCTTTCCCATTGCCTTGGGAGCAGGTTACGCTGTAGGGTATCGTAAGCTTCCCGAAGCCGTAATTTGCTTCTTTGGCGATGGGGCCGTCAATCAAGGGACGTTCCATGAGACCTTGAACATGGCCGCACTCTGGAAGCTCCCAATCCTGTTCATTTGTGAAAATAATCACTACCAAATCGGCACAGAGATTCACCGTCATTCCGCCATCGTTGATGTTTATCGGCGGGCTTGTGCTTATGGAATTCCCGCCGAGCAGGAAGACGGAATGGATGTATTGGCGGTTTATGCCGCGGCCCAAAGAGCCTTGCATCGCGTGCGGAGCGGAGATGGTCCACAGTTCTTGGAGTTAACCACCTATCGCTACCGTGGCCACTCCATGTCAGATCCCGGGAGCTATCGACCCGAAGCAGAAGTAAAAGCCTATGAGGCAGCCGATCCCATCGCTGCCGCAATCCATGAGGTGAGCCTCAAATATCCTTCGCAATCAGAGTTGGCGGCAGCCGGCCCCGACTGCATACGGCAGTTTTTTGATCGTTGTTGCCAAGATGGGCATATTGATGACGCAGCGTTACAGCGGCTGCAAAGCGAGGTGCAATCCGAAATAGACGACGCCGTGCAGTTCGCCATACAGAGTCCACAACCCACGATGGAAGATGCCCAAGCAGCGTTCACGCAAAACCGCCGATTTGAAACATTACTATAGAGGATCATCACAATGACTGACTTACTCTATTGGCAAGCGCTAAATCGCGCCATGGACATCGAACTGGCGGAGGATGATTCGGTTTTCACTCTCGGCGAAGATGTGGCGCTTTATGGTGGCACCTATCGCGTCACCGAGGGTCTGCTCGCCAAGTATGGAGAATGGCGGGTACGGGATACTCCCATTTCAGAAAACACTTTTACCGGGCTTGGCGTTGGCGCAGCCATGCTTGGCCTGCGTCCCGTAGTAGAAATCATGACCATCAATTTTGCGCTATTGGCTATGGATGCCATCGTCAATATGGCGGCAAAAATTCCATTTATGTCTGGCGGGCAATTCCCCATGCCGCTCACCATCCGTATGCCAGGGGGAATTGCACGACAATTAGGGGCACAACATTCCCAACGGCTAGAAGTGATGTTCATGAATATCCCGGGACTGCGTATCGTCGTACCCTCTACTCCGCAGGATGCCTATTGGCAGTTGCGCCAAGCCATCCGCAGCGACGACCCCATTCTCGTCTTGGAACACGAGCTGCTCTATTTTCAAAAGGGTGCCGTTGACGAAACGGCTATCGCCCCACCCCTGCACCAGGCCCAAATACGCCGAGCGGGACGGGATCTTACCTGTATTACCTACTCTCGTATGAGCACTGTGGCACAGGAAGCAGCAGCCGAGTTGGCCAGCGAGGGGATTGAGATGGAAGTTATTGATCTTCGGAGTCTCTCCCCCATCGATTGGGAAAGTTGCGTACAATCCGTATCCCGCACGCATCACTGCTTGATCGTCGAAGAGGACTGTCGTTTCGCTGGGACTGGGGCAGAATTCTGCGCCACCCTTCAGGAATTCTGCTTTTATCAGCTCGATGCACCTATTCAGAGAGTCGCTGCTCTTGATCTCCCGACCCCGTTCAATGGAGCTCTGGAGGCCGCAACGATACCTGCCAAGGAAAACGTCGTTCAAGCTGCCCGAAAGCTGATGGGCCTAAACCAAGGAGTCTCTCAATGAAAGAACCAATTCTTATGCCCGTGTTGTCGGACACCATGCAAACCGGTCGATTGACCCGGTGGAACAAATCTGTAGGTGACCCTGTGCATAAGGGGGACGCCTTGGCGGAGGTAGAAACCGACAAAGCGGTAATGGACGTAGAGGCCTTTGCCGACGGCTATCTCGCTGGCCCTCTGGCACCAGTGGACCAAGATATTCCGGTACGGCAAACGATTGGCTATCTGGTTGACAGCCCGGCGCTGACAAAGGCGCAGCCCTCCGCAGCGGACGATGGAAAAGAAACTACAGAGATCTCCCAGCCCCCGTCCACCAACGGCGCTGGCTCCAACGCTTCGCCGTTGGCAAAGGAGAGTAAAGATCACTCCGGCGCTGCCTCTCCAGCTCCACCAGCGGCGAGTGTAGTGCCAACCAGTGAAGTCACGCCATCCGCTGTTTCCGCACCCAGCGAAGGCGCCGATCTTTCTGGTAGTTCGCCCTATGCCCGGGCTTTGGCCGCAGATCTGGGAATCGACATCTCACATGTGCCAGCTGGACCCGACGGGAAGATCCATGCCAGCCAGGTGATTGCAGCGGCAGCACAGCCGCAAGATGCCGATCTTCGGCTGGGACCTCCTTTCCTAATCCGCAAGCCCAGTAGCTTACGTGCCGCAGTTGCACGAAACATGGTGGCGTCGCTAAGCATTCCCTCCTTTCAAATCAGCGCAGATTTTGCTTTACAACCGCTTCAGGCGCGCAGTAAGGCGCAAAAACGCAGCTTTACCCTTGCCCTCGCTCGTGCTTGCGCTTTAACGGTTGCAGAAGACCCTTATTTCAATACTGTGTGGACAGCCAAAGGATTAGCCGTTCGCAGCCGCGTGGATATCGGCATTGCAGTCGACACAGGAGCTGGCCTGATTACTCCCGTCTTGCGCGATGCCGCAGAAAGACCCATCGCGGAATTGGCCGAAGACTGGCGGATTCTCCTGGATAAGGTAAAAACCGGACGGCTTGTTCCCGAAGATTATCAGGGTGCGAGTTTCTATGTATCGAACCTCGGAATTTTTCCCGAGATAACACAATTTGATGCCATCGTACCCGTGGGTGCATCTGCCATTCTGGCAGTATCAGCTCCGAGTGATAACGGCAAGACCGTCTTGACACTGAGTTGCGACCACCGGGTCATCTTCGGGGCAGACGCCGCTCGCTTTTTGCAGCGTCTCGGCCAGCGCTTACAGGATCCATCATGGCTATCATAAAACAGGTGCTTGCACTCAATAGCGGATCCTCTTCTCTGAAATTTGCCCTATATCGCTGTACCGAAGATGAGGAAACGCTACTCCTGACTGGCGCCGCAGAGCGCATTGGTCAAAGTGTGGGGCGTTGGTGGCTCGATCAACAAGGACATCGGGTCCAGGACCGAACGCAGGCATTACCCACAACGAAAGTAGCGCTGGAGACACTTTTGCAGGAGCTTGGCGCTTTGGCGCTGGCGCACCCGGACATCATCGGACATCGCATCGTGTCCGGCGGGCCTCGTCATCGGCAGCATTGCCGGATTGATGCCTCCGTTCTCCAAGATCTGCGTCTTGCTCTCGCCTTCGCCCCCTTACATCTCCCGGCAGAGCTAACTGGGATTGAGGCAGTTTCACAACTTTGGCCAGAAAAACCGCAAATCGCCTGTTTTGATACGGCCTTTCATCAGACTCTCCCGGAACATGCCGCTCGCTTCCCCTTGCCGCGTCATCTTTGGCACGAAGGCATACGCAAATATGGTTTTCACGGTCTCTCTTATGAATACATTCTCACGCAACTGCCGGATCGTGGACAATCACCTACCATTGTTGCGCACCTGGGGAATGGGGCCAGTCTTGCTGCCGTTCGCCAAGGGAAGTGTCTAGAAACTACCATGGGTCTGACCCCAACCGGTGGCCTCATGATGGGAACCCGTTCTGGAGACCTGGATCCCGGAGTTCTCCTGTATCTGATGAGTGAGAAAGGATATGGAGGCAAAGAACTGGAACATCTGCTCAACCATCAATCAGGTCTCTTGGGCGTCTCATCCTTGAGCGCTGACATGGCCGTCTTATTACAGGAGCAAGGGCGCAACCCGCACGCGCAGGAGGCCATTGCACTCTTCACCTATCTGGTGCGCAAGAATATAGGCGCTTTTATCGCAGTGCTTGGCGGGCTCCATCGCATTGTGTTTACTGGGGGGATTGGCGAACATGCCGCGCCCGTGCGTTGGGCTATTTGTCGACCTCTAGAACATTTTGGTATTCGTCTGGATCCCCATGCAAATGCGGCCAATGCTACGCAAAGCCGTCGAATCTCGCTACCCAACAGTGCCGTCGAAGTGTGGGTGATACCTACCGATGAGGATCGCATGATTGCGCGCCATAGCTATCAGCTAGCGCTACAGAGCGAACCCTCGGGAACAAATTCTGTGCAATAGCAAGGTGCAAGATATGTCGTATAGCCATTTTGATCAATTACTCAATGCCGCAAAAGGCATGCCACCGATTTCCATGGCAGTCATCGATGCTGCGGAAGAACATGTCTTGCGAGGTGCGTGTGACGCCCACATCCAGGGACTGATTCGACCCATTTTTGTAGGAGATCCTGACAGGATTCGGTAGATGCTGTCGACCTTCGGGAGCAGCTATGCCGGCTGTGCCGAAGCCGAGATTGTCGCGGCTGCTTCCGATGAAGAAGCTGCTACTCTCGGAGTGGAGCTGGTTGTCCAACAAAAAGCGCAGGCCCTGATGAAAGGGCATTTACACAGCGACACCTTTTTACATCCAATTCTTGCCAAACTACGTACCCGACAGCGCCTTTCCCATGTTTTTCTTGCAGAACTGCCAGACTATCCCAAACTTCTTTCCATTACTGACGCAGCCATCAACATTGCTCCAGATTTACCTACCAAAGCGGCCATACTGCGCAACGCGGCACAGCTCAGCAGGACCCTTGGGGTACAAAATCCAAAGGTGGCGGTCCTTTCCGCCGTGGAGGTCGTGAATCCTGCTATTCCCTCTACCGTTGATGCGGCGTGTCTCGCCAAGATGGCCGACCGGGGCCAGTTAGAACAGGTCATTGTCGATGGTCCCTTGGCCTTCGACAACGCGATTTCCAGGGAAGCTGCCAAAATCAAAGGGATTCACAGTGAGGTTGCCGGAGATGCCGATATCCTGGTCGTTCCGGATTTGGTTTCCGGTAATATTCTTGCCAAGGATCTGGAATATCTGGCCAATGCCAGCCTTGCCGGCATCGTTCTGGGTGGACAGGTACCCATTATTCTCAATTCTCGCGCGGACCCTGCCCGCGCACGCCTTGTCTCTGCTGCCTTGGCCGTTTTACTGCACGCCGCAACAGGAAATGCCGTATGATCCAGTCACCGCCACATTGTCAAGACATTGCAGCATTGACCCTGAACCCCAGCGTGGATATTTCCTATGAGGTTGACCAGCTGGTTCCCGATCAAAAAACATCGGCTACCGCTACCCGCTATGATCCCGGGGGAAATGGAATCAATGTTGCACGCGTACTCAAAAAATTGCTGGTCTGTGCCCACAGCTGCTGCGTTGTTGCAGGAAATGTTGGAGAACTGTTACAGCAGCTGCTTTTGCACCAACTGGA
>NZ_JBYCKU010000055.1:0-53208 GCF_057473545.1 Acidithiobacillus sp. TH-A67 | reverse complement strand
GTGCCCACGATCACACCAGAATCAGTGCCCACGATCGATCAGAATGACCGCCCACGATGCATCAGAATCGGTGCCCACGATGGTCCAGAATATGCAACCCATCGCTTATCGGTTGCGGCTTCGCTGTAAATGTTCCTGTACAGGCGGTCACGCTCGGCTCGCATCTGTTTGGCCCGCGCTTCGTGCTCTGGCGCGATCAAGAGAGAAATCCAGCCTTGCGGGTGGATTTGACTGTTCGTCAACGCTTCAACCCTCGGTAGGATACCGCCCATGGAGAATGATAGCCCGGATCAACTCGCTATGCTCGCCGTAATCTCGACAGGGATACGGTTCTGCTCTCGTTCCTTGGCGTAGTGGGCAACCAGCGTTTCCCGGTCTGCCCGATAGGCCGGCCGGGCTGGTCCGGATGGTAAAGGGCAATGCCGACATCGCAGACGATGATCTGGTGCACAGCCTCGATGTAATCGTTCTTGTCGTTCATTCGGCCAGGGTTCCTAGCTTGGCGTCGATCTGGTCTTGCGTGAGTGTTCCTTGCTTCATGGCCCACTCGCCGAGCTGGATCAGGGTGTCACGGCTCGGATACTTCATCAGCTTGAGGTCGGTTGCATTGACCTGTGTATGGCCGTTGAAGCGCCGGAAATGCTCATCTACTGCGGTCGTGTTGAGGAACACGGCCAACCCACGGGCCAGCGCCTCGGGCAAGCCGTGTTTGTCCTCGTGAAAGAGGTTCATGTGATTCTCGAAGCCCAGCACGGAATAATCGCCAAAGGCGGCAGGATCAACCACGCCTGCCACCACGCGGCGCTTTTCCTCCTTCGACGAGAAGCGGCGCACCACACAATAAAACCCGTTCGGGTAAAGCCACTTTTCCGTCTCGTCGTTGCACATGATCGCGTTGGGCTTCTTCAAGCCCGTCACGGGCCAGACGGTGCCGATCATGCTCAGGTGACTGGGGTAGATCAATGGCACGGTGCCCGGCTCTGGCATGTCGCGCAGGTGCTCTTTCAGCCGGAAATCGACTACCGGCCCGGTCGATACCCTCACGCCAATGTCGGCCAGCGAGTAGCGCACGGCGGGCGATAGCTCGATGGCGCTTTTCTCGCTCGTGGTCGGCACATGAATGAATCGCTCCGGATCATCCGGGAACACGATCCGGTCGAACTGGTGTTCGTGGGTGGTCAGGTCGGAAAAGCTGTCATCGGTCGAAGTCGTGACCGTGACCGGCCCCTGCTGGCCGCCACGCTCCAAGCGGATGATGATGTTTTCCTGCAGCACCTCGTCATCTCTGAAAGCCTTGTTACGCGACGCGAACAGGTGCATGTGGCGGATCGCCGCCCGCTCAAGGATAAAGTCACGGAACGGGCGGTAATACGGCCCGTTGCAGAAGCTGCGCGGGATGATGGCCACGATCTGCCCACCCGGTGCAGCCTCGCCTACGGCCAACGCGACAAAGGCGGAATACAGATTCACCGTCTCGATGCCGACAGTGCGCAGGGCCAGCCGGTGGTCTGATTGGCTGTTGATCTTCTTGTAAGGCGGATTGAGGATCGCATGGGTATAGCCTCGATCCTGCAGACCTTCAGCGGTCGCCAGCTCGATGTAATCACCCGCGATGATGCGGGGCGTCACGCGGCTGTATCCGGCCAAGTGCTGTGCAAGGTGGCCGCGCAGCCTCTCGTCGATCTCGTAGGCCGTCGCCTCGACAGACTCAAAGCCAAAGCCGCCCGTCACCCAGCGGTCGAGAAAGGCGCAGGACAACGCGCCCACGCCAGCACCTGCGTCCAGTAGACGGCAGGTCTGCAGAGTGCTGGGTGGGAACAGGGTCGCCATGAAGCGGGCCACGCTCGAAGGCGTCATGAACTGGCCGAACTCGGCTTTGTGTTTCTGCGCGGTACGAGATGCCACATCGCGGCGCACACTGTCTGCGGTGTTTAGTTGCTGGAGCATTCCATATCCTCACTGATGGGGTACTTTTAGTTGTCTCTGCTCGGAACATCTCCATGGCCGCTGCCAACGCCGAAGAAATGTCGAACGAAGCCCTTCCCTGGCCATACTCGGCCCCAACGCGTGCTCCATGTCGCCAGAGTGAGAGACGCGGTTGATGACTGCCCAGACGAAGTTGTCCAGCACACCCTGAAGGTATGCACGATCAACGGTGGGGATATCCACCCAAGTTCGTTTCACCATCACTCTAAGAACTCTGTAAGAAGACCACAACCCATCTGTATGGGTCGTGTATCCGTCTGAGCATCGCCACCGGCACCACATGCACGCGTCTTCCAGCATAGCAAGGCGCTGCGAGAGTGGGTGAATAAGGCGGCAGTAGAAGCTGGCAAGCGGCCCGGCAGGGTGGCGTCGGAGCGACAACGAATCCAGGAGTTGGAGCGAGAAGTCAAAGAGCTCCGTCGTGCAAATGAGTTTCTGAAACTAGCCAGCGCGTTTTTTGCCCAGGCGGAGCTCGACCGCCGATGTAAACGGTAAGGACTTTCGTAGACCAATATCGGGGAGACTATGGGATCGAGCCCAAAAGAGACGTACCGTGTTGGGCGAACGGGGTTTGGGGGCAGGCTTGCCCTTAGCATCCCTGCAATCCAGGCCAGCGAGCCGGTCGTCACGGTTCTTGGCCATCAGCTCCGGCGTCAGCGCGGCCAGCGAATACTTGCCCACGTTCCGCATCAACGGCTTCGCGTGTCTCGCGTCGCTGTCGGCGGGTGCTGGGCGCTCGGTTGGGGAGACTTCGGAAAGATAGTGCCTGAGGGTGTCTTGACGATGGTCGCCATTCGGTTGCTCCAGAGCAGGGCTCGTGTACCGCCACGCCAGCGTAAGCAGAGATGGTGGGCCCAGCAGGACTTGAACCTGCAACCAACGGATTATGAGTCCGCTGCTCTAACCAATTGAGCTATAGGCCCAAAGCTGTGCGCTCCTGCTGGAGGGGCGCACAAAAACATCAGTTGAGGATGGTGACTTCCCCATCCACGAAACTTTTGAGGCGGTCTGAGCGTGAGGGATGGCGCAGCTTGCGCAGGGCCTTGGCCTCGATCTGCCGAATACGCTCACGGGTGACGTCGAACTGCTTACCGACTTCTTCCAGCGTGTGGTCGGTATTCATGCCGATGCCAAAACGCATCCGCAATACCTTCGCCTCGCGCGCGGTGAGACCGTTGTCGAGAAGCTCTTCGACCACTTCCCGAATGGCAGCATGGATTGCGGAATCCGTTGGTGCCGGGACATTGCGGTCTTCGATGAAGTCACCAAGATGCGAATCTTCATCATCCCCAATCGGGGTCTCCATGGAAATGGGCTCTTTGGCGATCTTGAGCACCTTGCGGATCTTGTCTTCCGGCATTTCCATGCGCTCGGCAAGCTCTTCCGGGCTCGGCTCACGCCCCATTTCCTGCAGCATCTGGCGACTGATGCGGTTCAGTTTGTTGATGGTCTCGATCATGTGCACCGGGATGCGGATGGTGCGCGCCTGATCGGCAATCGAACGGGTGATCGCCTGGCGAATCCACCAGGTGGCATAGGTAGAAAACTTGTAGCCGCGACGATACTCGAACTTATCGACGGCCTTCATCAGACCGATATTGCCTTCCTGAATCAGATCGAGGAACTGCAAGCCACGGTTGGTGTACTTCTTGGCAATGGAAATGACCAGACGCAGGTTGGCCTCGACCATTTCCTTCTTGGCCCGGCGGGCCTTGGCCTCACCAATGGACATCAGCCGACTGGCCTCTTTGATTTCGGCAATAGGCAAGCCGGCCCGATCCTCGATGTTGCCCATGCGCTGCATAACGGCAAGGATGTCCTCCCGCATGGCCTGCAATTTGGTGGAAAAGCCCTTACCCGCGGCAATCTGCTCATCCAGCCAGGTGGGATCGCTCTCTCGTCCGGGAAAACTCCGCACGAAGTCCTTGCGCGGGTATCCGGCACGTTCGATGCACAAATGCATGATACTGCGCTCGGCTTGCCGTACCTCTTCGGTGAGGGCGCGCAAGGCGTCGGCCATGAGGTCGATCTGCCGCACATTGAGCTTGATCTCCAGAAAGCGCGCCGCCAGCACCTGGCGTTGTTCCTGATAGTCTGCACTGCGCCCTGCACCTTTTGCTCGCAACGCCATCAATACTTCGTAATCGGCACGAATCGCGGCAAAGCGCTCCAGGGCTTCTTCCATCTGCGGTCCTTTATCTGCCGCAGACAAGCCACCGTTCTCTTCGTCTTCCTCGTCATCCTGCTCGTCGGCGCTCTCGTCACCGGCCTCCAGACGGAGGTCTTCGTCTTCGGCATCGGCACTTTCTTCGATGGCATTGGGGTCAATGAAGGCATCGACGACTTCATCAAGGCGCAGCTCCCCACGTTCCACCCGTTCCGCTGCCTCCAAAAGCAAAGCGATCGTGGTGGGACAGGTGGATACCGCACGTAACACTTGAAGAAGCCCATCTTCGATGCGGCGGGCGATTTCGATCTCGCCTTCGCGGGTGAGAAGTTCGACACTACCCATCTCGCGCATGTACATGCGCACGGGATCGCTAGTGCGGCCAATGTCGGCCTCCACCACCGCCAGGGCTTCTTCCGCCGCCTCTTCCACTTCCTGCGAGGCGATGACCGCCCCTCCCTCACTATCGCCGAGGAGGAGGCCATCATCTTCCGGAGCTTCTTCAAAAACCTCGATCCCCATGTCGTTGATCATGGAAATGACGTTTTCCATCTGCTCCGGGTCGAAGATTTCCTCCGGCAGGAGATCGTTGATCTCGCGATAGGTCAGATATCCCTGCTCTTTGCCCCGTGCAATCAAGGCCTTGAGTTCGGAACGCTGGGATTCTGCATCCAAAGAAGTTTCGTTGTCTGTCATAGAGGATCCAACGGCACGCATAGCCGGCCATTATAGAAAAAAACCAAGGCAGATGAAAAGATGCCAGGCATGGTTTCCTAGCTCCTCGCGGTCTTTATCCCGCGTTTCTGTTGTAGATGTTGCCGCAGCTCTGCGCGCTCCTCGGCGCTCAGGGCACCAATTCCGGCGCGATCGCCGAGCCTACCAAGCGACAGGCTGCGCAGACGCCGCAATTCTGCATTCGCCCGCGCCAACGTTTTTTCAATTTCCAACCCCTCTGCCACCTCCGCCTCGCTATCACCCGTCATTGCCAGGGCCAAATAGCGCTCACCATCGGGTTCCTCGGCCAATGCCAAACACAATGCCTGGCTACTTAGATGGGTGATCTTGGCAGAAATTTCAAGGGCGCGAGCGAGGGCGGCGAGCTCTGCGCGCTCGCCGGCAAAACGCTGCAAAAGCTCTCGATCGAGGGCAGCCCAGGCAGGCGCCGCAGGATTACGCAAAAAGAGGGCTAGGCAGCGGGCCCACTCACCGCGCCAACTCGTCGACTTCCGGACCAGCACCGGCGAGCGGCTCCCGGGGGTCACCTGCGGCACATCGGACGCCAGTTGCAAGCGTTGTCGATAGACCTCGCGCAGATCCGGATCGGCGAGCTTGTCGAGGAAAGCACGGGCCTGGCGCCGGTACTGTGCCAACTCATCTCCCTGCCGCAGATCATATTCTGTCGCCAGAAATTCCAGAAAGACATCGACCGCAGGCCGGGCACCGGCAAGAAGCTGGGTAAAGACCTCAGCACCTTGATGCCGCAGCAGAGAATCCGGATCTTCCCCCTCGGGCAGAAAGAGTACGCGGAGCAAACGACCGGGGCGCAGGTGCGTCGGGCTGAGGGCCACCGCTCGCTGCGCTGCGGCTCTGCCGGCACGATCCCCATCAAAACAGAGAATCACTTCGCTACTGGCACGAAACAGGATCTCCAACTGGGTTTCACCGAGTGCTGTGCCACTCGCCGCCACGGTATTATCAATTCCCGCTTGGTGCAGGGTAATGACATCCAGATAGCCCTCGACCAAGAGCACCTTCCCCGTGCGACGAATCCCCGCGCGCGCGCGATCCAGGGCAAATAGGACTTGCGCTTTGTGGTAGAGCGGGGTCTCGGGGGAATTGAGATACTTTGGTTCGCGACCGTCGATACTACGTCCGGCCAAACCACAAAGACGCCCGCGACCATCGCGAATGGCAAAGATGACGCGGCCACGGAAACGCTCATAGAGCCGCCCGTCATCAGCCCTCCCCAAAATACCGGCGTCGACCAGCAGCTCGCGATCCTCCGGCGATTTTCCCAACTGTCCCAGGATACACTGCCCCTCCGGCGCGTAGCCAAGGCCAAAGTCCTCGATAGTCTGGGCGCTTACCCCACGCGATTGCCAGTACTGCTGCGCCTGGGGTGCCTGCGCCAGAGCCTGCCGATACACTTCCAGACTTCGCTCCAACATACCCCGCAAAGCCGGTAGACGCCGGTCTGGCTCTGCCGCCTGCTGGTCCCTTGGTAGCTCTATTCCAGCCTGATCGGCAAGCATTTCCAACGCCTCCACGAAACTGAGGCGCTCATAGGCCATGAGAAAATCGAGGGCATTGCCGTGTACGTGACAGCCAAAGCAGTAGTAAATCTGCTTGTCGGAACTTACCGAAAAGGATGCGGTTTTTTCGTGATGAAAAGGACAGCAGGCCCAATAATCCTTGCCCTTTTTCTTGAGAGTGACGCGAGCATCGATCAGGCGGACCAGATCGGTGCGCTCGATAACACTGTCGATGACTTGCCGGGAGTAACGGGCCATGTTTCAGCGTAGTTCCAATTCAGACACGCCGCCACCGCCATGCTCCGGGCGGGCCATGCGCCATGCCACTACCCGCGGATCCTGCTCGGCAAATTCGCGTACCAGTTCGGCAAGGACGCCGTTGCCCTTGCCATGCAGTACTTCCACCTGACTGCGTCCAGCCGCTACCGCAGCATCGAGATGGCGTAACAAGGCCGCTTCGGCAACATCACGCCGCTGACCGCGGAGATCAAGGCGCCAGGGATGCTCCTCCGGCGCAACATACTGGCTACGCCCCTGTTCTTTCGGCAGGGCAAGTTTTTCGTCCGGCTGGAACTGCTGGAGAGGAATCCACAACTGCTTGCCGCGCAGATCAACCTGAAGACGTTGCCCGCCTGCGTCCAGACGCTGTACCTCCACCACCTGCCGCAGCGGCAGGAACAGACCACGGGTTCCCGGAGTTGGCAGCGCCTGCGCTTCCGTGGATGGCGAAGCAAGCTGCTGGTCAAGTCGATCAAGAGTATCCGTTGCCGCCTGGGTATCGCGCCCTTGCTTGAGCCCGGCAATGGCTGCGCGCACCTGCGAGCGCGCTTCGGCAAGCATTTTTTGCCATTCCTGACGCGCCTCGTCTTCCGCGCGTAGACGCAGGGCCGCTGCCTTTTCTACCTCTCTGTGCAATTGCGCACGCAAACGATCCTGCTCCTCGGCTGCCGCCTGCGCCCGGGCTGTCTGCTCTTCAGCGGCGCGCAGCAGGGCGTCACGACGGTCCTCCCAGCTTTCCCAATGTTCCTGTTCGCCAGCGTGAATAGCGTCCGCCAGGGCCATGACCTGATCTGGCAGACCGATCTTGCGTGCGATCAGCAGGCCCTGACTCGCACCGGCGCGCCCTAATTGCAGGCGATAGGTCGGCCGCAGCTGCTCGATGTCAAAACCCATGCCAGCCAAGAGCACTCCGTCCTCGCGCAAGGCATAGCGCTTGAGCACCGCCATATGACTGGTGAGAATGGTGACCACGCCGCGGTCGCGCAGACTGGCGGCCACGGCTTGTGCCAACGCCGCACCCTCGCGCGGGTCGGTACCATTACCCAGTTCGTCCAGGAGTATCAGGCTGTTCGAGGTCGCCTGCGCAAGAATGTCGCGCACCTGCCGCATCTGCCCGGAAAAACTGGAGAGATCGGCCTGCAGGTCCTGGGCATCGCCAATAACGGCATAGAGCGAGGAAAAATATCCCAGCTCGCCCTCCGCCGGGATGGGCAAGCCGAGATAGCCTGCCAGATGCACTAGCCCGACTGCCTTGAGCAAGGCACTCTTGCCGCCGGTATTGGGCCCAGTAATCAGAAGCTGCTTGGCTTCGCTACCCAGCGCGAGATCGTTGGCCACGACCGCGCTGCCGTGCCGCAGGACCAGTAGGGGATGGCGCAGAGCGCGCAAACCAAAGGACGGCGAGTCACGCAGCAGCGGGATCGTTCCGTCCCAGGCCGCACCGAGCTCTAGCCCGGCGCGGACCGCCTCCAGGCGGCCCATGCGTTGGAGAGTGAGCTGCAGCCGCTCCGCCTCGCTCCCCAGCAGGGTGGTGAGGGAGCGCAGGATACGCTCCTCTTCCTGACGCTGTGCCGCCTCTAATTCGACCAGCAGATTATTCTGCTCTACCACCGCCAGCGGTTCGATGAAGAGCGTCTCACCGCTCGCCGAGCGGTCGTGCACAATGCCGCGCAAACGTCCCTTGAAGTTGGCCTTGACCGGTAAAAGAAAACGTCCGCCGCGTTGCACTACATGCGGATCCTGCCAGATGTCCCGCCGCTCCCGTTCCTGCAGCAATCCCTTCAGCTGCTGTTGCACCTGCGCGCGCTGTATCCGCAGCTGTTGACGAAGGCGTGCAAGTTCCGGGCTGGCGGTATCCAGCAACACGCCGTCCACATCGAGTCCATCCTGGAGCCGGCCGAGAAGAACGCCATTCGGCGCCAGGAGTTCCGCGTCGCTACTCAGAATATCCTCTGCAGCCGTCAGAAAACGGGCATACTCCGCCGCCAGTTCGAGGACCCGGCGCACCCGCACCAGTTCCATCCCGGTCAGGACAGCGGCGGGGCGACTGGCGAGCAGGACAAGATCTGCGATATCCGGAAGTTCCACGGTCGGCATACTCGGACCATCGGCAAGCCGCCGCTGTAAGGCCGCGCTGCGCTCCAGGCGTAGGCGGATTTCTTGCGCAGAGACCGCCGGGTCCAGCCTCGAGACATGGCGCCTGGCATATACATGGGCGCACCGGTCGAGCCAGTGCTGGCGGAAGAGGGGTAACTCCAGGGCGCTCTGCGCTGCCAGCCGCAGCGCGTCGGGACTCCCGGGCGCAGCGATCCCCGACTCCATATTCAGGCGCTGAGCTGTGCCTTGACCTTTTCGGAAAGGACCGCCATATCAACGCGGCCCTGTACCTGTGGGCGCAAGATACCTAGTACTTTGCCCATGTCGCGCGGCCCTTGGGCAGCGCTCTCGGTGACCGCGGCGTGGATCAGCGCATCGATTTCTGCATCACTGAGGGCTGCGGGCAGGTAAGGTTGCAAAAAGACAATCTCGGCCTCTTCCTTCTCTGCCAGTTCGGGACGGCCGCCTTCCCGAAACTGCCGTGCAGACTCCTTGCGCTGCTTGATCAGTTTTTCAAGCACCGTCAGGACATCAACGTCAGTCTGTTCTCGACGCTCATCGACTTCCCGTTGTTTGATAGCGGCAAGCAGCATACGGATGGTCCCGAGGCGCTCCGTATCTCGGGCGCGCATCGCCGCCTTCATGTCTTCCTGAATCTGCTCGCGCAGGGACATCAGTACATCCGCACCAAACGCATCTGCTGCCGCCGCATCCGCTTGAGAGACCGCTTGCGCGCTGCCGCGGCCTTGCGCTTGCGCTCTTCGGTGGGCTTTTCGTAAAACTCACGACGACGAACTTCCGTCAGCACACCGGCTTTCTCGCAAGAGCGCTTGAATCGGCGCAGGGCGACTTCGAAGGGTTCATTTTCTTTGACGCGAATGGTTGGCATGAAAAGCTGGTCCTCTCCAAAAAAGGTCTGGTCTAGAGGCGCAGAAGGATACCCGCTCGCAGATGATGAGTCAAAACATAGCCGCAGGTTCATTGCCATCATCCAAAGCGCAACATCATAATTGTTACAGACGCAACAGTTTCTTGACATGAGTACGCCAGAGGTTCCTAATACACTATGAAAGAAACTTAGTCGAATTAGGATATTAGCTGACAATGCTGAACTCGGTTCTGCAGGATCGGTAACCATCTCGGAGATTGTATGCCAAAGACCCATAGCGCGAAGAAAACTGCATCGAAGTTTGCCACGGAGATACCGGATCTGCCCCAGGCAGCGGCGCCGGAAATCCCGGTGGACACCATCGCCGAGTCCGGCCCATTTCTCAGTGCGCAGCAGGAGGCCAGCCTGATTCAGCGGCTGCACCAAGGCGATGACAGCGCCCGAGCATCGCTCATCGCCGCGCACATGCCGCTGGTCCGCTCCATTGCCCGCAGCTACCGGAACAAGGGTCTCAGCCAAGAGGACCTTTTTCAGGAGGGCTATATGGGTCTGATGCGGGCCGCTGAACGCTATCGGGAGGGCCTCGGCACGCGTTTTTCCAGTTATGCTACCTGGTGGATTCGCGAAGCCATGCAACGGGCACTGATTCGCTCGCGCTTCATTCGCCTGCCCGATTATCTCGCAAAATCCCTGCATGCCCATACACAGAGAGAAGACGAAAGCGCTTTAAGCAGCAGCGATGAAATTCGGCAAAAACGCGTGGAGGCCCTGGGCGTGCGCGAGAGTACCGTGCGCGCCCTGGAATTTGCCGATATCCGGGTTTCCTCTCTCGACGAGGAAACGCAGGAGGGTTTCCACCGGATCGATCAGATCATGGGGGTGATGGCCTCCCCCTGCCAGGAATACGACCGCGAATCCTGCGCGCGGGCCCTTCGCGGATTTTTGTCGGAGCTCAATGCCAAGCAGCGCGAGGTGATGATCTATCGCTTTGGCCTGCACGGTGACAGCCCGATGACCCTGGAAGCAGTGGCCGAACGCCTTGGCGTCAGCCGCGAAGCGGTGCGCCAGTTGCAGGTCCGCGCTCTCGGGAAGTTGCGGCAATTGCTCGTAGATAGCGGCTGGGAAGACGAGAGGCCCTAACCAACGCTCTGCTGCATTTCCGCCAGCAGCTTCCGTAGCGCTTGCCCGCGATGACTGTGGGTTTGTTTTTCCTCCAAAGATAATTGCGCCGCGCTGCGCCCCGCTACACCACGGGGCAGAAAGATTGGGTCATAGCCAAAGCCGCCCTCCCCTTGCATCTTGGCGGCAATCTCTCCCTGCCAGATGCCGCGAGCAAACAACGGATCGGGATCCTCTGGGCCACGCAACAACACCATCACGCACAAAAAATACGCATCGCGCTGCTTGGCGCTCAGGTCTTGCATGCGTTGCAGTAGCAATTCGTTATTCTCCCGATCGGAGGCGCTATCGCCAGCGAAGCGGGCAGAGCGTACTCCGGGCGCTCCATCCAGCGCCGGAACACAGAGCCCTGAATCCTCGGCCAGCACCCAGTGATCGCAGTATTGGGCAGCGTGCCGTGCCTTGAGCAAGGAATTTTCCAGGAAGGTCGATGCTGTTTCTTCCGGACTCTCGATCTGCAACTGCGCCAGGTCGAGCAGGCGCAAACCGAGGGCCGCGAAGGCCGGCTCTAGCTCCCGCCGTTTGCCGGCATTGCGGGACGCCAGTACTAGCGTGCCGGTACCGGCCAAGCGGGAAACACCTGTTGCTGGAAGGTAATAATTTCGTCAATTCCCTTGCGTCCGAGAAGCAACATGTCCGCCATTTGCCCTGCAGAAAACGGGTCTCCCTCGGCGGTACCCTGCAATTCGACAAAGTGTCCGGTATCGGTCATGACCAGATTCAGATCGACCTCGGCCGAGCTGTCTTCCGCATAGTCGAGATCAAGCACGGCGTCTCCCGCCACGATACCTACGGATACTGCGGCTACCCAATGACGCCAGGGATTGGTGATCAGGACGCCGCGCTGCAAGAGACCGTCGATGGCCTCGGCCAAGGCAAGGCAGGCGCCCGTGATGCTGGCAGTGCGGGTACCACCATCGGCCTGCAGGACGTCACAGTCCAGCCAGATCGTGCGCTCCCCCAGGGCCTTGAGGTCGATCGCTGCGCGCAGACTACGGCCAATGAGTCGCTGAATTTCATGAGTGCGCCCGCCAATCTTGCCCTTGGCGGCCTCTCGGGAAATGCGGGTATGTGTCGCCCGCGGGAGCATGCTGTATTCCGCGGTAATCCAGCCTTGGCCGGAACCCCGCAGAAACGGTGCGGTTTTCTCTTCGACGGTCGCCGTACACAAGACACGAGTATCGCCAAAACCAATCAGTACGGAACCCTCGGCATGCTTGGTGTAACCTCTTTCAGCATGCAGTGGGCGTAATTCATCACCGGCGCGACCAGAATGACGCATAGCTTCCCCCTCAAAAATGGTAAACCAGATTGACCGCGGTCAGCGTATTAAAAACCTTGTAGCCGACGGGCACTTGGGTATTGTAAGTCGCCAGAAAAGAAAAGCGCATGCCCAGAGCACCCACCAGGGGAGTATTCAGCCCTAGAAGTGACTGGTAGGTGTTGGCACCCCCATCCACCAGCACCGCCTCGACGTTTTCGGTCAAAAGCGCACCCTTACTGATCTGCCAGCGATACTTGGCAGCAAGCTGGGCGCTGGGATTGATGACGGCAGCATAGCCGATGCGATGCGACTCCCGGGCACCCACACCGGCCTGCAGAGCCAGCCGCATGTTCTCGTCTGGATATAGATAATGACCGATACCGGCAAATTCATCGACGCGGTAAAAATAGCCGTCGAAATGGTTACGCACGTAATCCAGCGTGCCATATGCGTAGGTATTTTTTCGCCAGCGGTATTTGGTGCTGTTGCCCACGGCCAGACGATCGGCAGAAACCACGCCACTATTGCGGGCGTAATTGTAGGCGAAGGAAGTATCGTTGGACCACGACCCCCGCACCCAATTCAGGGCATCTTCCGTATTAATGCTGAGAGCCTGGCTGGTACCGGTACTGTTGCTAAACCCCAAGCCGACACTGCCACTGAACCCCTGCGCCTGCGATGCTGATGCTGCCCAAGCCAACACCGGAGTACTCAAGACCGATATCGTTAGAGCCGACAGCACAATTTTTCGCAAGATTCCCTCCACCTGGCCAAATACCGAAAGAACCCTTGCATGTTTGGCGCAAGATACCAAAAGAACCTTGTTTTGGCGCTCCCAAGGGGGTTCGAACCCCTGTTACCGACGTGAGAGGCCGGTGTCCTAGGCCACTAGACGATGGGAGCGATGGCCTCAAATTCAAGAGGCGCAAAAGATACACCATCTCCGAGACCCTGTGCAAGCGACCCACAGGACTGAATGAAGTTCATACAGTAGGCAAAGTGCTAGCGCGTAGGATAGAATACGCGGCTATTCGTGGCGTAGCCCATTATAGAATCAGGAGCCCTTGTCTATGACCTACGTGGTTACCGAGTCGTGCATCAAATGTAAATACACGGATTGTGTGGACGTATGTCCCGTGGATTGTTTTCGCGAAGGACCCAATTTCCTGGTCATCGACCCTGATGAGTGCATTGACTGTACGCTCTGTGAGCCAGAGTGTCCGGCAGCAGCCATCTTTCGCGACGATGATTTGCCCGAGGGCCAGGAGGAATTCATTGCCATCAACGCCCGCTTGGCGAAGGTCTGGCCGGCCATCATCCAAAAGAAGGATGCCCCCGCCGATGCCGACGAATGGGCACAAGTGCAAGACAAACGGGCCCTGCTCGAAGAGTGAAAGGTCAGCGGCGGAGTTGGCTGCGCTCCGCCAATTTCCGGCGGTTTTTGCAGCTTTTCCAGCCCTATCGCGGTTCCATCGCCACTGCGCTGTTTTTCATGACCCTCTCGGGCCTCGCCAGTGGCGCAAGCGCCTATGTCGTCAAACCCATACTCGACCACATCTTCATCGACCGCCAGGCAGCGATGTTGCTGTGGCTGCCGCTACTGGTCATCGCCATCTATGCCATCAAGGGGTTTTCTGACTACTCCGGTGGGGTGATCCTGGCGCGCATGGAAGAAAACATCCTGCGCCAGCTGCGCGAGCAGCTCTACGCCCACACCCTCCGCCTGCCCTTGCCGGCCCTGCTGCAACAGAGCCAGGGCAGCACCCTGTCACGCATGAGTCTGGATCTGACCCTGCTGCAGCAGAGCCTTTCCGTACTCGCCCGTTTTTTCCTCTCCGGCGTGCAGATCCTCGCCCTGATCGGCGTTGCTTTTTATATGAGCTGGTCGCTGGCGTTGATCAGCCTCGGCACCCTGCCCCTGGCCTTCTATCCATTGATTCGCTTCGGGCAGAGTCTGCGGCGCCGCGGGCATGAACAGCAGGAGCAGATGGGCGATATCCTGGGTCAGTTTGCCGAGAGCCTGCGCGGGGTGGAGGTCATCAAGAGCCAAGGAACCGAAGACTTCGAGGCGCGGCGCTTTGCGGGACTGGCGCAGATCTATTACCAACTGATGATGCGCATCGTCCGTATCCAAAAAGCCAGCACGCCGGTGATGGAGCTGATTGCCGCCCTCGGCATTGCCGTTACCATCTATCTCGGCGGTCATCAGGTGGTGAGCGGGGCAATGACAACGGGCGCTTTCTTTGCCTTTCTTACCGCCTTGGCCATGGTCTACGAGCCTCTGCGTCAGCTCTCCTCCGCCAACAATCAGTTGCAGCAGGGACTATCCGCCGCGGACCGCCTGTTTCACTGGCTGGACCAGGAAGCCGAGATGGCAAGCGCCACGGAGGAAGTCTCGCAGACAAGTGCCGGGTCCTGGCGCTGCGGCGGTCTACGCCTGCGCTATGCCGGTGAAACGGTGCTGCAGGACCTCGACATCGCGATCTCTGCTGGCAGTTTTACCGCCATTGCGGGCGCCAGTGGCAGTGGCAAAACCAGTCTGCTGCGGGTCATCTTGGGACTGCTGCCGGCCGATGCCGGAGAGATCTGGATTGGCGAGCGGTCTGCCCACGAATTTTCCCTGCGTAGCTATCGCCAGCATTTTGCCTATGTGGCGCAAGAGCCCTTGCTGTTTTCCGGCACGGTGTTGGAGAATATCGCCTATGCCGATCCCAAGCCGGACCGTAAGCGGGCGGAAGATGCCGCACGCGCCGCGCATTGCTGGGAGTTTTTGCAGGACGCAGGCGGCCTGGATGCGGCGGTGCACGGACATGGCAGCAACTTCTCCGGCGGCCAGCGCCAGCGTTTGGTAATTGCCCGCGCCCTTTACCAGCGACGGCCCTTTCTGGTGCTCGATGAAGCGAC
Source organism: Acidithiobacillus sp. TH-A67 (assembly GCF_057473545.1). NCBI lineage: Bacteria > Pseudomonadati > Pseudomonadota > Acidithiobacillia > Acidithiobacillales > Acidithiobacillaceae > Acidithiobacillus > Acidithiobacillus sp. TH-A67. The sequence continues at coordinate 38,191 of NZ_JBYCKU010000055.1, read as the reverse complement.
CAGTGCCCTTGATAACGAGAGCGAACAACGCATCCTGGACACCCTGGCGAACTTGCGCGGCAGGATAACCATCATCGTCGCGGCGCATCGGGAGGCCAGCCTGACTCTGGCAGACCAGGTCATTCGCCTGGAGCGCGGGCGCATTCTCTCCGGCGCCAGCGCGGTATCTTGTGCAGCCAGTACCTGAGCTCCTCCTCACCGGCGGCGTCGGGATGACGGCCATAGCGCTGCCGGAGAATTGCCGCATACAGTTTACCGCCCTCGGCTTCTGCCAGGGGCAACTGTTGCAACCAGGCCGTCTCCTGCCCCGGACGGACATCACGCAACCCCCTGCGTTGCAGCAGGCGAACCACTCGCCGCCGGTAGCGCGCAGCGGAATCGCTCTCCAGGCTGCGCGTGCGTCGCCACCACCAAAACAGCCCGGCGAACAGCGGCAGCGATAGATACCAGAGCCAGGAGGCAGACCATCGCTGATGCAGGTCCAGTGCCGCTGAGTGGCGCTCCTGTGTCGCTCCCTGCAGCATACTACCGGCAGCCAGCCAAGCCTCACGCTGTTTGGCGGGACTGAAGTTGATCACCCAGTTCAGCCACTCCCATTGCAGCCAGCTCCAGAGCTGTCCGGTAGTCGATAATCGACCCCCGGCCGCGGCAATGCCGTCTCCCCTTGTCTTTCTCACGCTGGCGGCAGGTGTGGCATCGAGCAAGACCCACTCGCCATGCAACCAAGCCTGTACCCAGGCATGCGCCATACTTTGCCGCACCACCCAAAAATCGCCATATGCGTCATACTGCCCGCCATGGTACCCAACCACCACTCGGGCGGGCACGCCATCCAGACGCAGCAACGTGGCGAGACCTGCCGCATAATATTCACAGAAGCCGGTATGGCTGTGCAGAAGAAAGTCGGCCAGGCTTTGCCCCTGGGGATAGGCCGCCGGGGCCTGCAGGCTATAATGGAAAGAAGGACCGCGCAGCCAAGCCATAACCCTTTGCGTTGTTTGTTCCGGTGTATCGCCGCGCAGGTGTTTGGCCAGGCGCAGGATCTGCGGATCGATCCGGGCAGGGACTTGCATGGCTGCCTGCCGTTGCGCTGGGGAAATACAGTGGTCGGATCTGGCCGACCAAGCATCGTAGCGCAAGGCGCCATCCTGCGCACTTTGCAAGCGGATACCGGAGGCGTTTTGCCGTAGCGGCAGAGGACTGGCGAAACGCAGTGGATTGCTCAGGGCAAAGAGGTAGTCATGACGACCGGAGCTGAGGAGGATCTTCTGCTGCCACACGGCTTGCCCGGTGTTCCGGCAGTCCATGCCGAGCGCGGGACCGGGCTGCCAGCGGACTCCACCATCATCCTGCCAGAGAATTGCCCCCATCCAATACATCTGCTCGGCGGGCAATGACGGCCCCTGGATCTGGGCGCGAAAGGCGACGGCAGGATCAAGTTGCAGTGACTGGATATGCGCCGGATCGAGGCTGGGCGAGAAGCCGCTGGCTACAGCCCCGATGCCGCCTCCCCAATGCCACAGCGGTGTAGGTGTGCGCGGCAGCAAGAAAAAGAACAGCCCCATGATCGGCAAGAGAAGAAGCAGAAACAGGACGGAAAAGAGCAGAAGGCGGAGCAGATCGGCGCTCGCCACCGCTCTTCCCTCTTCCCGTCGGGCATCGAGAAACCCCTGCCAGAGTAGCGCCAACAGCAACAGAAACAGTTCGAGCAGGAAATAGATCCCCAGGGCGAGGTCCACCCGGACCCAGGCAGCGAGCCCCATACCCAACAACAGCAGTGCAGCAATCTGAAAGAGGTCGCGGGTACCCCGTAGTTCCAGGGTCTTGACGGCAAGGAGCACATAGAGGGCCGCAGCACCCATTTCCAGCCAGTTCCCCCAACCCGCAGTAAAAATTGCCAGCAAGAGGAGAGCGATGGTGATCAGAAAACGCGTGCCACCCTTCAATGCGGCAAACGGCAACGCGCCGCCCCGCAGAAACACCCAGAGTTCGGCCAACAACCAGAGTAGAGTCGGCCATTGCCAAGCAAGATGCTCCAGGGCGAGAAAGAGGATCGCGCCGATCATGAAGAGCAAGGTAGGGATGAGAGTTGGCATCTTCATTGCCAAAACCGCCAGCGCCGCGGTTTCTTTGAGATGATGGGCAAGATCGGGAACGGCGCGAGCCGTGCCAGTGCCCACAATGCCTCTCGGTAGCCACTAGGGCCACGTCCCTGCCAAGTTCCGGACGGCAGCAGAAGACGCCAGCGCATACCTTGCGACTGTGCGCTTTCTAGCCCGGCACGCAGCGCGGAAAGGCGCTGTTCATGATCGCGATCTTGCAGTTCTGGCGCATGATAATCGAAGACCACTACGCTGCCCTCTTCTTCCTCACGCTGCAGGACCGGCAAAGCCGGCGGCAGGAGAAAACCGCCCCGCCAATCACTGCGCCGCCAATAGACGCGGTTGAGGCTCTCGTTGGGCAAACGCGGGCGCAGGGCAATCACCTCCCCGCTTCCCTGCCACCGCTCGTGCTGCGCGCGGGTTTCCGTATCTCGGTCTGACCGCACCGAGGCGTGGCTGTCCGCGGCGGCGGGGGCGACCCAGGGGGCATCGGCATCGGGAAGATCGATCTGCTGGCCACGCCAGACGAAGGCAAACGGAAACGAGGACCCAAGTAAGAGCTGCGGCAGGATGAGCGGCCCACGCTGCTCTGGACACCAAGTCAGGATTAGCTCGCTGCTACCGCGCCCAGGCAGCCTGGCGATTTGCCCGTGCGCCGGGGGCAGACGCAGCTCCAGTAACCAAACCGTCCAGGGATGCGGATTGGCGATTTGGAAGCGAAGCTGTCCAGCTTCACCCACCGTCAACAATTGTCCCGGAAGCAGGGAAACGTCCAGAGCGCGGAGATTCAGCAAGGCCGCAAGACCCGACAGAATCATCAGCGCCAGCATCATCGACACCAGTAGAAACAGCATGTTGTTGCCGGTATTCACGGCGGCAAAGCCTACTGCCAAGGTGAATGCCACAAAGAGTTTGCCAGCGCGGGAGAGTTTTACCTCCCGCCGTTTTACCCGCCCAAACCCAAGCATTGTTTCAACAGTCCTGCCAGCTGGACACGCGGTTCGCCAGGATCGCGCCAGCGCAGACGGTGTCCCAATACCGCAGGGGCTACAGCAGGGAGATCTTCCGGCGCGACGAAGTCCCGCTGCTGCAAAAAGGCCCACCCCCGCAGCGCTGCCTGCAAAGCCAAGAGCCCACGGGGGGAAACGCCAAAACGCAGGCTGCTTTCCCGGCGGCTATACTCGGCGAGGTCGAGCAACATAGCGCGAATCTCGGGGCTCAGGAAGACTTGTCGTGCGCTTCTTTGCCAGTCCAGCAAGGTCGCCTCCGTTGCCAGGATTGGCACTGCCTCTGGCGCAAGGGCTGCTCCCTGCAGTAGACGTTCTTCCGCCATCCGACTTGGGTACCCAAGAGAGAGAGACAACAAAAAACGATCCAACTGGTTTTCTGGCAAGGGAAATACCCCATCGAACTCTTGCGGGTTCTGGGTAGCAATGACGAAAAATGGGTTGGGCAAGGGATGACTCGCCCCTTCCAGGGAGACTTGTCCCTCGGCCATAGCCTCCATGAGGGCCGACTGCGCCCGCGGTGGGGCGCGATTGATCTCGTCGATGAGCAATAGAGAGTGAAAAATGGGGCCGCGGCGAAAGACGAAGGCCTGCTGCGCGGGGTCGTAGAAACTGCCACCCAAGATGTCACCCGGCAGCGTATCTGCCGTCATCTGCAGGCGTGCAAAGGCAAGATTCAGCGAACGTGCGAGCCCTAAGGCCAAGGTGGTTTTACCCAGTCCGGGCAAGTCTTCTAGAAGCACATGTCCGCCCGCAATCAGGGCAGTAAGCACCAGACGGATCTGGGGTTCTTTGTCGAGAACGATCTGTGCGAGCTGCCGCAGCAGCGCAGCAGGGCTCGTTTCCGTCACTCCGCGACCTGCAGGCGCCGGGCCGCCAGGGTTTCGTCGACGCGCCGCACCGGCAGATCATGCGGTGCGTTACGCAGGCGCTCGGGTTCTTCCAGCGCCTCCCGACGAATCTGCGCCATCACTTCCAGGAAGCGATCCAGACTTGCCTTGCTTTCGGTTTCCGTGGGTTCGATGAGCAGGCATTCCGGTACCAACTGAGGGAAGTAGATGGTCGGCGCGTGGATACCAAAATCGAGCAGACGCTTGGCGACATCCAGGGCCCGCACCGCACTGGCCTTGTGCAGGTCCTGTACGGAAATGATGAACTCATGCGTAGCGCGCCGCTCGGCAAACGCCACGGTATAGCCCTGGCGCCGCAAGCCGTGCATCAGATAATTGGCATTGAGGGCCGCATAGGCAGAGACCCGTTGCAGACCGGTGTGTCCCAGGCGCCGGACATAGGCATGGGCGCGCAGGAGTACGCCGATGTTGCCAGCATAGGCACTGAGCTGACCAATACTCTCCGGGCGCTCCGCATGGCTCTCCCAGCGATAAGAGCCGGCTTCGCCTACGACCCGGGGTACTGGCAGATAGGGTGCCAGACGTGACGCCGCCGCCACCGCCCCGGAACCGGGTCCACCACCGCCATGGGGGGTAGCGAAGGTCTTGTGCAGATTCAGGTGCATCACGTCAAAGCCCATCTCGCCGGGCTTCACCCGGCCCAGGATGGCGTTGAGATTGGCACCATCGTAATAGAGCAGGGCACCGGCGCCATGGACCAGGGCAGCGACTTCCTGAATCTGGCGCTCGAAAACACCGAGTGTGGACGGGTTGGTCAGCATGATCCCGGCAACCTCTGGGCCCAGGGCCGCGCGCAAGGCATCGAGGTCGAGATCTCCATTAGGCAGATTGGGTAATTCCGTGACCGCAAAGCCGGCCATGCGGGCACTGGCGGGATTGGTGCCATGCGCCGCCTGGGGAATGAGAATGCGCTGCCGCTGGGTATCGCCGCGCGCCTGATGATAGGCGCGGATCATCGCCACCCCGGCAAGCTCCCCCTGGGCACCAGCGGCAGGGCTCAGACTCACCGCCGCCATGCCGGTCAGCTCCGCTAACCAGCCCTGTAACTCTGCCAGACTACGCAGCAACCCTTGGGCAGCCACCGCCGGGGTCGCCGGATGCAGGCGGGAAAAACCGGGCAGCGTCGCCACTTCGTGGGCAATGCGCGGGTTGTACTTCATGGTGCAGGAGCCCAAGGGATAAAAATTGGTATCGATGGAGAAATTTTTTTGACTGAGACGGGTGTAATGGCGCAAGACCTCGAGCTCGGAGGGATTAGGGAGAGGGAGATCATCACGCAGCAGATGCGCGGGAATCGCCAGCTCCAGCTCCACCGGCGTTCCTTCGTGTTGGCAAGCAAAAATCGTTTCTTCCATCACGCCTCTCCCAGTACGCCAGCGAGCGCGCTTGCGTAGCCGTCCAGATCCTCGTCTCGCTCAATTCCGTGCAGGCCACCAGCAAATCGTGGGGATCGTCCGCCGGATTCAACTCGATCAGCGGCACCCCCGCAAGAAAACCATGGGCAAGCAGGCCATCGCGGACGCTTGGCGCTGGCCGGGGCAGGCGCAACACGAACTCGTTGAACACCGGCCCGGCATGGGGAAGTTCCACTCCAGGAAGCCTGGCTAGCAGGGCGCGCAGGCGCTGCGCCTGCTGATGCGCGCGCGCAGCCGCGGCGCGCAAGCCGTTGGCCCCCAGAGTGGCAAGATGAATGGTAGCCGCAGTCACCAGCAACCCCTGGTTGGTGCAGATGTTGCTCGTGGCTCCGGCACGCCGGATATGCTGCTCCCGGGCCTGCAGGGTCAGGCAGTAGGCGACCTGACCTGCTGCGTCGACGGTCTTGGCAACCAGGCGACCGGGCAGTTGCCGCACGTAGTCCCGCCGGCAGGTCAAAAAGCCAAAGTAGGGCCCACCGGCCGCCAGAGGCACGCCCAAGGGCTGTCCTTCACCCACGACGATATCGGCGCCCTGCTCGCCCCAGTCCCCAGGCGCCTTGAGTAGGGCCAGGGCCAGCGGGTTGACGACGGCAATGCGCAGCAGGTTGTGGGACTCCGCCCAGTGCGCCAGCGCATCGACCTCTTCCAGTACACCAAAACGGTTGATCTGCGGCAGAATCAGCGCCGCCGCCTCGGGAAAATCCTCTCCGGGCAGCAGCAGGCGACCGCTTTGCGGATCCTGTGGCAGACTGCGCAGACGAATCCCCTGCATCGGCAGCAGCGCATCCAGCACCCGCCGCCAGTGTGGCAACAACCCCTCGGGGATAAGGATTTCCCGCGCCGCCGGACGCAAGCGCAGGGCCATGAGGCAGGCCTCGGCCAGGGCCGAGGCGCCGTCGTAGAGGGAGGCGTTGCTGATCTCCATCCCCGTGAGCCGGGTCATGAAGCTCTGGAATTCGTAGAGAAGCTGCAAGGTACCTTGGCTGGCCTCGGCTTGGTACGGGGTATAGGCCGAATAGAACTCCCCGCGTCGGGCGATCTCCCAGACGATGGCGGGGATATGGTGTGCATAGGCACCAGCGCCCGCAAAACAGCGCAGCGGAGCCTGTTCGGCCGCGCGTTCTTCCATCTCCCGGCGGAGCCTCGCCTCACCGCACCCTTCGGGCAGTGCGGAAACATCGCTCTGTAAAGCCTGCGGGATTTCGTCAAAGAGATCTTCGAGGCGAGCGACGCCGATCGCCTCCAGCATCGCCGCCGTTTCGGCGCTGTCGTGGGGAATGTACGGCATATTTATTCGCCGATGCTGTTCTGATATGCCGCGGCGTCGAGGAGCTGCGCAAAGTCCTTTTCGTCAGCCTGAATCTCAAAGATCCAGCCTTTGTCATAGGGGTCTTCATTCAGCCACTGGGGGTTATCTGTCAGCTCCGCATTGCTAGCCACCACCTCACCAGACAGGGGGCTGTACAGATCGGAGGCAGCCTTGACCGATTCGATCACCCCACAGGCGGCTTCGGCCTGCACCGCCTGCCCCGTCTGCGGCAATTCAACAAAGACGACATCGCCCAATAGCTCCTGGGCATGATCGGTGATGCCGACGCGATACCGTCCCGGGACGAGTTGGGCGACCCATTCGTGGGTGGTACTGTAGCGAAGCTGCGCGGGAACCTGACTCATTGCGGTAGACTCTCCTCTGCGGGATAAACGGCCTGGCCATGACGCCAGAAGGGGGGTTCAACGATGCGGGCCGGCACCTTGCGCTGCCGCACCTGCAAAAATACCGCGCTGTCTGGGCCGACATCGGCCCGTAGTCGCGCGAGGGCAATGCCCAAGCCCAGACTGGGGGCGAAGGAGCCGCTGGTGACCGTACCAATCGTCTCCCCGGCGGCGCTCAGCAGCTCGTAGCCGTGGCGTGGAATGGCGTCGCGCGGCAAGAGTAGGCCCCAGAGACGTTGTGCGGGTCCTTGTACGCGCTCGGATTCGATAGCCGAGCGGCCGATGAAGTCTCTTTTGGGATCGCGCAGGTCCACCGTCCAGCCGAGATGGCTGCGATCCGGGCTATCGGTCGTCGTCATGTCCTGGCCATAGAGGTTCAAGCCGGCCTCCAGACGCAGACTATCGCGTGCCGCCAAGCCAGAGGGTACTACCCCCCGCGCCAGCAAGGCATCGGCAATTGCTGCCAGGTGCCCGTGGCGAGCGAGGATCTCGATGCCATCCTCGCCCGTATAACCGGTACGAGCGATGAAGAGATCGGCCCGCGGCGCGACCGAACGGAAAGGCTTCAGCGCCGCAAGCTCGGGCAAGGCCAATGCCTCTGCGGCCCAGGCAACAGCCTTGGGCCCCTGACAGGCAAGGATGCCCCAGTCGTCGCGGCGCAAAAACTCGACGCCGCCCTCCTCTTCGGCCAAATCCTGCAGATAGGAGGCATCGGCGCGTGCCCCGGCGGCGTTGAGAACGATGCGATAACGGTCCCCCCCTAGAAAATAGACGATCAGATCATCCAGGATGCCGCCATCTTCCTGCAACATGCAGGTATAGAGGGCACGACCGGGCTCGGCGTCGAGACGCGCGATGTCGTTGGCCAGGGCGCGACGAAGCAGAGAGCGAGCGGCCGGTCCCTGCAGGTCGAGAGGACGCATGTGCGAAACATCGAAGAGCCCCGCGGCCTGCCGCACGGCCTCGTGCTCGCGCAACTGCGAGCCATAGTGCAGGGGCATCTCCCAACCGGCAAAGGGAGACATCCGCGCCCCATGTGCCTGATGCCAGGAATACAGCGCCGTGCGCTCCAGGGCTTCACTCATGGCTGCCTCCCGCGCGCCTGCTGTGCCATTTCCACGAGAAGTCGACGCCAGCCCTGCGGCCCCTGAACCCTTTGGGGGAAAGACAGGCGCAGGCGTTGGCTGCCCGCCTGTAGGTCTGCACCCTCGGCATCGAGGGCCAAAAGGCGTACGGGCTCTGCCGCTTCTGCGCCACCGAAGTGGCGCCAATAGTCGCGCAGATTTTCGCGGTGATCGGCATTCATGTGCGCCACCGCTCCCGCCTCCGCTAGCTCCAGCTCGCGTAGGTCGTCGGCAAGACGGATGTCCTCCTCTTGCCAACCCATGCTGCCAAAACCGGCAATCCAGCGAATACGCTGGATGTCGAGACGGTAAAAATGGAAATCCGGCATATCCCGATAGCCATCCGCGCCCGGTAACAGGCAGAGCAGGCGTCCCTCCAGAGCGGGATCGGGATGCACGCGATGAATCTCTCCCTGCACAGCCATCCGCGGCAGCTCCATGAGATCATCGCCGGGCTCCCAAACCAGGAAGGATGCACGCGGATCTTTGTGCAGATATTGCTGATGCACCGCCAGGTTGGAAAACAGGAAATGCGGGCTGCCGTAGTGATCGCAGGCGTAGTGCACCACTGCCGTATAAGGACTGCCATCCGGCGCCAGGACGGCAATGGCGCCTTGGTAGTGACTGCGCAGAAAGTCCCGTAACGAATGGGTGCCGGCGTCCATCTTCAATCGCGGAAGTTATTGAATTGCAGAGGAATCCCAAAATCTTCGGCGCGCAACGCGGCAATAGCAGCCTGCAGGTCATCGCGGCTCTTGCCGCTGACCCGCAGCTGATCGCCCTGCATGCTGCCCTGCACCTTGTAGCGGCCATCCTTCAGCAGCTTCCCCATTTTCTTTCCCAGTTCGGCATTGATGCCAGCCTTCAGGGTACAGACCTGACGCTGCATACCGCCAGCGGCATCGCTCACCTTGCCGATTTCCAGGGCCTTGAGGTCGACCCCACGCTTGACCAAACGCTGGGAAAGCAGATCGAGCATCTGCCCCAACTTGTATTCGTCTTCTGCCAGCAGGATCAGCTCATGCTCCTTGCGCTCGATGCTCGCCTTGCTGCCCTTGAAATCGTAGCGATTGCCGATTTCCTTGCTGGTCGTGTGCAAGGCATTGTCCACTTCCTGCAGATCGATTTCGGAAACCACGTCAAAACTGGGCAAGATCAACACTCCTCTAGGACATCGGGATGGACATGGCCGTGCTGCGTCCCCGCCCGACAACCGGGGCAGTCGGTGACCCAGCGCGCGCCGGCCGGGGTAATCTCCTTTTTCCAGAACGGCGCCGAGGTCTTGAGCACGTCAATGAGATAGCGACAGGCATCAAAGGCGGCGGCACGGTGCAGGGACCAGACGGCGACCAGAACGATGGGGTCCTGCGGCGCCAGACGCCCGTAGCGATGGATGATGAGACTGTCGAGGATGTCATAGCGCCGCTGCGCCTCCTGCGCCACCCGCTCCAGTTCGCGCTCGGTCATGCCGGGATAATGCTCGATTTCCATCGCCAGGATGTCGGCGGCATCGCTGTAGTCGCGGACGGTACCCAGAAAGCTCACTACCGCGCCCGCCGTCGGCTGGGCATGGGCGAGCAGCTCGGCACCCAGATGGAAGGCCTCCTGCTGCACCCGTACCGTCATCTCATCCTCCGGTAACCGGTGGGAAAAAGGCGATTTCATCGCCATCCGCCACCGGCTCGGTGAAAGGCACGTGCACCTGATTGCGGGCCGCGAGCAGATGCTGTCCGGCCAGAGATACGCCGGTAATGCCTTCCACCTGCGCCAGGACCTCAGCGACAGTGCTGCCCGCTTGCAGCTCCAGATCGACGTTGGCCCGCCCCAAGCGCTCGCGCACGCTGGCAAAAAACTTGACGGAAATCATCTCGGCGAGCACCCTTTGCAATCCATTTGATGATGGTAGACGTTGGCCCCTGGCCTTGCAAGACGGACCCTCGCATGCTCCTTGCCTATCTTCTTTTTCTCGCGGAAAGCGCCACCGTCGTCGTGGCGAGCCTCATCTTCCTCTCCTGGTCGCCCTTCGGGCGCAAGCGCGACAAGGGCGCCACCCTGCAGATCACCGATCTCGGGCAACGCTACGAGGAACGGGCCACCCAACTTCTCCGCCAGCGCCTACCTAAGAAAGAGGCCAAGGCCATCCTCAAGCAACGCAAAAAGGCCCGCCAGGGGCGCGCCAAGCAAGAGACGCAAGGCTGCCTCTATGTACTTGACTTCAAAGGCGATCTCCGCGCCTCGGCAGTGGAGACCCTGCGTCAGGAGATTGACGTGATCCTCGCCGCCCGACAGGAGGGTGATCGCGTTTGCGTACGTCTGGAAAGCGGTGGCGGGATGGTGAACAGCTATGGCTTGGCGGCCGCGCAACTGCTACGCCTGCGCGAGGCCGGACTGGAGTTGAACATGCTGGTCGACACCGTCGCCGCCAGTGGCGGCTACATGATGGCCGCCGTTGCCCAGCGCATCGTTGCCAGCCCTTTTGCCCTGGTCGGCTCGATTGGCGTCATCGCGCAGGTACCCAATTTTCATCGCTGGCTCAAGGAACATAACGTCGATTTTGAGCAGTTCACCGCTGGCAAGTACAAACGCACCATCACCCTCTTTGGTGAGAACAGCGAGGAAGGTCGGGAAAAGCTACGCGAGGAACTCGGCGAGATTCACGAGCAGTTTCGAGAACTCATCGGTCGCTATCGCCCACAACTCGACCTGGAGAAAGTCGCCACCGGCGAGGCCTGGCTGGGAGAACGGGCGCTGGAACTGGGGCTGGTCGATGAACTGGCCACCAGCGATGCCTGGATCCAGCGCGCAGCGGAAACGCAGAAAGTGCTGCTGCTCGGTTTTGCGGCGCGCCCCAGTCTAGCGCAACGGCTGGGTCTGAAGGCGCAGCAGATCTGGGACGGCATCTGGACGCCGCCCCTACCCTGAGCGGCTGCGCCAGAGGGCAAAGGCAAAAACCAGCCAGGACAGAATCATCGCCATGCCGCCGATGGGGGCCAGAAAGGCCCAGCTCTGACCGACCAGAGAGACCAGATAGAGGCCGCCACTGAAGAACAATACTCCAAGCAGGAGCAGGATTCCTGCCCAGGTCCAGCTTGCTCGCGGTCCCCACTGCGCTATGGACAAGCCCAGCAGGATCAGGCCAATCCCCTGGAAAAACTGGAAGCGATTGGCAATGTCATAGATTCGCAACGCGTGTTGGCTGACATCGCCAGCCACCAAATGGTCACCTGCTGCCGCCAGAACCACCGCCAGAGAACAGAGTACTGCCCCCAGGGCCGCCCACGTTGAGCCATGCTTTTGTTTCCGCTCCTTTTGCTGCATTCGATGTCTCCTAATCCGCGCATAAACAGGCGCAATAATACCGCGCTCAGCGACCATGCTATTCTAACGGCATAGATAAACCGTAGAGGAGTGTCACCCATGCCTCATCGTATCGTCATTCTGGGCGGCTCTGGCTTCGTTGGCCGGCACCTGGCCGAACGACTGTGCCAACAAGGGCATCACGTTCGCGTACTGACCCGCAATCGCGAGCGTCATCGCGAGGACCTTCTGGTCTTGCCCGGGCTAGAGTTAGTGCAAGCAAATGTGCACGACCCCGTGGAACTCGAGCGTCAGCTGCAAGATCGCGACGTCGCCATCAACCTAGTGGGCATACTCCATGAGCGCCGGCCGGGGCGCAACGATCTGCCCCCGGAGCGCCATGGTGACTTTGAAAAAACCCATATCGAACTACCGCGGCTACTCGCCAACACCTGCGCCCGCCTGGGCGTGCAAAGGCTCTTGCATATGAGCGCGCTGGGCGCCAATCCGGTAGCGCCGAGCGCCTACTTGCGCTCAAAAGGAATTGGCGAGGAGATCGTGCGTCAGGCCGGGGAAAACAGCGCCGCGCTGGGGCATTTCACCTACCTCAACGGCCCGAAACTGGTCTGGGGGCGCGGACTGCACGTTACCAGTTTCCGGCCTTCGGTGATCTTTGGTGACGGAGACAGCTTTTTCAATCAGTTTGCCAAGCTGCTGCGCTCCGTCCCGTTGTTCATCCCCCTCGCCAAAGCCAACGCAAAACTGCAGCCGGTCTGGGTTGAGGATGTGGTCAGCGCCTTCGTCCAGGCCATCGATGAGCCAAAAACCTTTGGCAAATCTTTCGATCTCTGTGGCCCGAAGGTCTACACCCTGGCGGAGCTCCTGCGCTACACCCAGAGCCTGATTAGCAAACACCAGGCCATCGTTCCCCTGTGTGATCTGCTCGCCACGCTGCAGGCCAGCATCTTCGAAAAACTGCCAGGCAAGATCATCACCCGCGACAATCTCCTCTCCCTGTCCGTGGATAACGTCTGTCAGCACAACGATCTGCTACATGCCTTTGGCATCGAGGCGATGGCATTGGAGAGCGTGGTACCGGAGTACATTGGTGGGGGACGCGCGGCCCAGTTTTCCGCCGCCCGGCAACGGCGCCCCGGGCAGGGCAAGAGCGCCTGACAGGCGCCTGCTCAGTGGGTGCTGGGTAGGGGTAACTCGCGCAGCAGGCGCTCGCGGGTTACCTCGTCCAGTTCCAGTAGTACCGCATCCAAGCCCGCATGGGCACGGGCATCGCCCTGCAAGGCTGCCAGGCGAAAGAGCTCATAGGCATATTCCAGGCTGCGTTCGACGCCCTGCCCCTGATAAAAAAGTAAACCCAGATTGAACTGTGCCGGAGCATCCCCTTGATCGGCGGCGGCACCATACCAGCGCGCCGCCTCGAGAAGATCCTGGGGAACTCCTTGGCCATTGGCATACCGCACGCCCATGTTGAACTGGGCGACGGGGTCACCCTCCTGCGCCATTTTGCGCAACGCCTCCAGCTCGTCGCGCAAACCCGCCATTGCCATCAAATCAACATGATTATCTGCCATGGCAGCAAAGATACTAGAGCAATCCCCAGGCCGCCAGTTTTTCCGGCTCGTGCTGCGACCAAACAGCGCGGTGCAGGGTCAACATCGCTTGCCGGTCGCTGAGCAGGATATTTCTTTCCCGCCGACTCAGCTCTGCGGGGCCCAGGGTGATGGCCTTGTTGCACAATGCAGCGGTGATTCCCCAAAGTCCGGCACGATCTCGCTGCAAGGCCGCATGGACGGCATTGAAACGCGGATCCACAACCGTGGCGATGAAGGCATCACCCTCCACCTGCGGCAGAAAATCCACATACTCCGGCGCGAGTTCACGCAATTCTCGCGGTACCTGGATCTCCTCGGGAATCAGGAACAAGCGGCGACGCCGAGCCCACAAGCCCCAAGAGCTGCGGCTGGTGAAGACCGCGAGCGGCACCGATAGGGCCAGCCCCAGAAAAATCGGCAACAGCCAGGCAAAGTGCCAGAATCCCAGAAATGGCTGGGCAGCAAACAGAAAAGAGACGCCAATCAAACTGAGTGCGCCGAATTGACGCACAGCGACCCGCCAGGGGGTTTCCTGGTCACCACGCACCTGCGCGCCCCACTTCACCCCCCGACCGGTCAGAGTCTGTACTACGAAGACGCTGTGGAAAACCATGCGCACCGGAGCCAGAACGATGGCAAAGATACTCTCGAGGATCACCCCCAGCAGCATAGCGCCGGTTCCACCGAAATACTTTGCCTGACGTGACCAATGCAACCAGAGCACCGCGAGCAGCTTGGGACCGAGTAGAAAAGTCAGGGTGACGGCAAAAAGCCAAACTGGCAGCGGATTATCCATACCGTAGTGAAACAGGCTCATGGAGTCGCTGGAGCCTCCGTGGGCCCAGTAAATCAGACCGGAAATCGCCCCCAGTATGAGAAAAATGCCCCATAATGGTGCTGCCAGAAAGGACATGGCGCCATTGATGAAGAGGAAGCGATGGGCCGAGCGCAGGCGATCCGCGGCCAGCAGGCGAAGATGCTGCATGTTTCCCTGCGCCCAGCGGCGATCACGCTTCAGATCGTCGATCAGCGTGGGGGGAGACTCCTCCCAGCTGCCGCCCAGCTCCGGCAGAAACCAGACTTCCCATCCCGCGCGTGCCATCAGGGCGGCCTCGACGAAATCGTGGCTGAGCAACTGGCCACCGAGGGGTGCACGACCGGGAAGGATGGGCAAGGCACAATGTCGCGTAAACGGTGCCACCCGGATCATGGCGTTGTGACCAATGAAGTGACCGTCGCCAAGCTGCCAGAAACGCAGCCCCGCACTGAACAGCGGACCATAGAGCCGTTGGGAAAACTGCTGGATACGGGCATAGAGAGTCGACCGGTTGACCGAGACGGGCTGGGTCTGCAGGATGCCCACCTGCGGGTTCCCCTCCATGATCTCCAGCATCCTGTAAAGGGTATCGCCGGCCATCACGCTGTCGGCGTCGAGCACGACCATATACTCGTATTGATTGCCCCAGCGCCGACAAAAATCAGCGACATTGCCACTCTTGGCGTGGTTGTTGACCGGCCGGCGCCGGTAATGAATGCGACCGAAGGCGTTGAGCTCTTCGCAGAGACTCGCCCAGGCTAACTCCTCATTGACCCAGGACTGGGAGTCACGGCTGTCACTGAGCAGGAAAAAGGAAAAATGCTCGAGCTTGCCGGTTCGCTGCACAGAACGATAGCAGGCCTGCAATCCTGCTATGGTGCGTGCCACTTCCTCATTATAAATCGGCATGATGACAGCTACCCGCGCATCTGCCCGCGGGGAACGACGCAGCTCCTCGGGATCGTGGGCGATGCTGCGAGTACGCCCCTGCAGCAGAACGAAGAAACCGACCAAGGCGGTCCAGAACCCTGCCGAGATCCATGCGAAGAGCAGCACAAAGATGCCAATGGTCAGAATCTCCAACCACAGAGGCTGAGAGAGTGCCAGCTCATGTTGCAACAGCACTCCCAACGCCGCTGCCGGAATCGCGATCAGGGCCGTCAACCAGCGTCTTCTGCTCTGACTCAGGGCCTCCCAGGCACGTGTCGGATGGCGGTTCATCGCACATTTCCGAAAAACGGCACCAAACGGCGGCTGCGATTCCAGAAGTCGCGTAGAGACTGTGTCTGGCGCTGCAGAAAAGCAGAGACAGAGCGCTGCATCGGTACAGAAGCCATTTTGCTGCGTTGCGGCTGCAACTGGTGCCCACGCAGCCAACGGCTGGGCTGCTCGATTTCCGCTGGCAACACCGGACGCAGGCTCAGCGCCAGACGCGCTTCCCATTCGTCGCCGCGATGCAGGGTGGCGATACGATTTTGCAAGGCGGCAAAGGCACGCGCGCTACGCACTGCCGGATCGTCCACCGTCAACTGCCGCAACTGCAAGGTGAGTTCGGCTTGGAGCCACAAGCGTTGCGCATCGTCGAAAGGCAAGCGCGACAAGTAGGACTCCATACGTGACAAAAGAACGACGTCTTCGGCGGTCATGGGATCTGTTGCCTGAGGCAAAGGAAGATCCGCAGCGGAACCTGATTGCCAGTGATCAACATACATGTCAGTGACCTCCTTTGGCGGGTTGTAAGAGAAAGGTCCAGGTGTTGGTCATCACCTGACCATCGAGAGTTAAATACGCACGCAAATTGCTGGGCGTTTGACCCGCTGTCTTGACGTCGGCCAGCAGGCGCCAGAAGTGACCATTGCTGGAATACTCAAGCTTCTGAGCGCGGACCTGGGCACCGTCAGCAGCACTGAAATGTGCCTGCACTGGCATGCTTCCCGGAAGGCGGGTGAGCGCACCACCAGAAAAATCGATGACGACATGCTGCCATTCCGGCTCTTTTACGTCATAGCCGAGGTAGGTAGCCGTAGGATGCGCCAACGGAATCAGGCCATGCTGGCTGTTGAAAAAGCGCAACTGATAGGCGTAATGGTAGGCAGTGCCGGGTTGTGGTTGGGTCGCCGGCACCCAGAAAACATCGATATTGTCCATATCTGGATTATTGGTGGGCAACTCCACCAGGCGCACCTGACCTTTGCCCCAATCCCCCACGGGGCTCACCCAGACACTCGGGCGCCGCTGATACTGGGTATCGATGCCCTGGTACGCAGCAAAGTCGCGCGGCTGCTGAATGAGGCCAAAGCCCTGGGGTTGCTGCATGTCGTAACTGGTAGTCTGAATCTGCAGCGGGTTATTGAGAGGACGACTGATCCATTCGCCGTTGCCGTTGGCCATGACCAGCTCGCTGGAGTCGTGCTGCGCTGGGTGCCAATCGCCGGCACGAACTCCGCGTCCGTGGCCGTGCCAGAACATACTGGTGAGAGGCGCCAATTCCAAAACCTGCACTGGCTTGCGCAGGTAGATGGTCGCCTCGACGTCCACCACGCAGTCGTTTCCCGGATGGATCACGAAACGGTACGCACCCGTGACCACCGAACTGTCCATCAGGGCGTACACCGTCATTTGCGTCGCCCCGGGAGCGGGCTTCTCCAGCCAAATATGGCGGAAATAGGGGAAGATTTCTCCCGAGGGCTGCGCGGTATCAATGCCAATTCCGCGCGCCGAGGTACCATAGATTGCATCCTTCCCGACCGCACGAAAATAGGTGGCTCCAAGAAAGGAGATGAATTCGTTATAATTAGGCGGAGTATTCAGCGGATAGAGCAGACGGAATCCGGCGTAGCCCAGATCACTGGGCAGGTCTTGCGGATGCAGGTCCCCAAAGCTGAAATCCTGCAATTGGAAAGGAATGGGACTTATGCTGCCATCGGCTACCACGGAGATCTTTTCTGGGCGCGGAAAATAAGATCCAGGCATGTAGAACTGCACCTGGAACGGACTGTCGCTATCCGACCAATAAGGATTGATGTCCTGAATCTGCGCGTACTGCGCGGGGTCGAGATCTTTCAGAAATGCCGGCAACTTTGGCGGCGTCGCATCATAGGCCTCGTGTGCGAGACTGCGCGCCCGCGCATCGACCTGGGCAAAGCCGAAGTCGCTGGCTTGCGCAATCGCGGTGCCAGAGACAAGAAGCGCCAGACCCATGAGCACCTGGCGCGAGACTAGAAAGCAGGAAAAATGATTCATGAACGAATAAAAGCAAAGGACGTGCCAAAATATATCTTATTGTTTTCAGGCTATTCTTTTGCAACGTGCCGAAGAAACCGTCGCCGCATCCCGACAAAACCCCTTCAGCATCATCAAAAAGCGTGGTTTTCTCCGTAGATGATCGCGGAGTTTTAGAGCATCAGCAAACTATAGGATTCTAAGGCAATAAATCAACAGGTTATGTTTACCTTGCGGCTCATCACCTGTCGCTTTTCAGCGACAGGAATCCACAACCTTTACCGTAATGTTGCCTCATAGCCTTCTTCTGCCAAGGCAGCCTGCAGGTCGGCAAGCGCGAACTCTCCCCGCACCGTCGCCGAATCCGGCAGGCTCACTTCCACCTGCTCCACTCCGGGCACCGATTGCAGCGCCTGGGTCGCCGCACGCACACAATGCTCACAGGTCATTCCGGCAACCTTCAACTGAATTTCTGCCACCTTTCACCTCCATGTTAAAGAAACTTGGTTTGGACATAGTACTCATTATACCTTGCTACAGAGTCAACTCTTTCATTGCCCCGCAAGAGAGTAGATCTCGACAGCCAGAATCCCCAACAGGATCAGGATCCCCAGAGTCAGGGCGCTACGCAGCGGAAAGAACCAGGTGGGCCAGGAGATAGCGCGGCGCTGCAAGCGGTAATCAGCCAACCACTGGGCGACGAAGCCCAGCATCAGCAACAGCGTCGCCAGTAGAGGCGACCACCACAATGCGAAAAAGCCCCAAAGCGCAGGGATGACACTCCAAAGGAGCAAGGGTCCGGCTTCATCGGGGCGCTGCGTTCGATCCAGGGCAAGGCCCCAATGTATGGCACCGAGAAAGCCGAGGATGATAGCAGCATAGATATTTCCAAGACTTACGGCAATGATGCCATACCCCTGCACTGCGGCAATATCGGCGACAATGAGAGGGATCAATCCCGTCCCGCCGAGGATCTGGGCTAGGCGCATACTGCTTTTTTGCTCATTCATATGCTTCTCCACTAAACATTTGTTGCCTGCGAAGCAGGGGATGAGCGATCATCTCGCGCAGGAGCTCTTGACCACCAACCAGAGCAAGGCTCAAGCGTGAGCGCGCCCGCGTGACTGCGGTATACAATAATTCCCGATGGAGAAAATCCCGGTCTTCCGCTGCCGCCAGGAAGGCACAATGACGATATTCGGAGCCCTGGGATTTGTGTACCGTCAAGGCAAAAACCGTTTCCACGTCGCGCAGGCGCAGAGGTGAAAACCAGCGGATCTCAGCGTTTGCATCGGCAAAGGCGACCTGCATTTCCATTTGACCATCCGCCAACTTGAGCGGCAAGGTGATGCCAATTTCGCCGTTCATCAATTGTAGACCATATAAATTGCGAGTGATGATTACCGGCCGACCGGCGAACCACTCTCTATTGCCTGGCACAACGCCCTGGCGCTGCAGGAGCTGTGTCACCTGCCGATTCATGGCGCCGACCCCCCAGGGGCCATCGCGCCGGGCACAAAGCAGCTGAAACTCGGAAAATGCCCGCAGACATTGCCGCGCGAGTTCTTCGGGGGGCAAACGCCGGCGCAAGCCAGCCTGCAGCTGCCGAAAAAAATGCAGGTAACCGGGCGCGTCTACTTGGCCTTCCCCCCATCCATGCAAGAGAAGTGCATCAAGTTCCTGCGGGTTCGTGGGAAGGAAGAGGCGGAGATCGGATTCCGGCTCCTCCAGCAAAGCGGCAATCCGCGTGCCCTGCCCGCGGCGAATCTGTTCGGCCAGCCGGCCAATGCCACTATGTGGCGCAAAGCGATAGCTGTGGCGCAGCAGGGCTACGGACTGCTCGCGGGCACCACCCTCCGCCTCCGGCACGGGCAAGACATAGGCACAAGTAGCGGCAATCCAGCGCCGTGTGTCTTCGTCATAACGCGCCCATTCCGCGTTGGCGCAGAGCTCTGCGAGGACTGCCCCGGCTTCCACCGAAGCGAGTTGATCCTTGTCCCCCAGCAGGATCAGGCGGGACGATGGCGGCAAGGCATCAAGAATCCGCGCCATCAATTCCTGGCTAAGCATCGACGCCTCATCGATGACCAACAGATCGACAGCGAGCAGTTGACCGCGATGATAGCGGACTCGGCCATCGGCGCGCAGACCCAGGAGACGATGGACGGTTTCCACCGCCCGCGGGATCGCGGCGATGACTTCCGGCGGCGCCAGATCCTGCGCCTCCCCGTCCAGGGATTGGACCAGACTTTGACTGAGACGCGCAGCGGCCTTGCCGGTCGGTGCCGCCAGACGAATACGTAACGGTCCCTGTGACTGCGGCAAGGCACCTTGCAGGGCGAGCCCCTGCAGCAGCAACAGAAGGCGCAGCACCGTCGTGGTTTTTCCGGTACCCGGACCGCCGCTGATGACCCCCAGTCGATGCCGCAACATCAAGGCACAGGCGATGCGCTGCCAGTCTGGCTGTAGCGAACGCGCTGGGAATAGCCGGTCTAGCTGGGCGGCTACCAAATCCGCTGGTGGCAGTGGCAGGGCTGCGAGTCGGGCGCGGACACCTTCGACGATGCGCTGCTCGTTCTGCCAGAAACGTCGCAAGTACAGCCTTCCGTCGCTTAGGACCAGGGGCGTCGTTCCCTCCCCCGCTGCCACCAGTGACGGGGCTTGGTGCAGCCAGGCCTGCCACTTGGCGAAGCGCGGCCACCAATCCTGGAGAAAGGAATTTTCGGTAGGGGCGTCGGCAAGGAGATCGAGATGTACCTGACCCTGCGCTGCCTCGTTACTGCACCGGGCGGCCGCCAGCAGCAGCGCAGGCGGCGCGGAGGGATCAAGGCCGCGCAAAAACAAGGCGAATTGTGCATCCCAGGGACGCAGGCAAGCCTGCTCAACCGCCTCGCAGAGCAGGCGGCGTAGTGCATCACGGTCCTGAGTCCGGCAGTCCAGCGCAGGGATTTTCATGGCCTGACCTCGGTCGCACGGAAAACCGGTTCCAAGGCGGGATAAAATCCCGGCTCCGGCTGCAGCAAGATACTGGCATTCCCTTTCTCCCTTATTCCGCGCAAAAAGAGTGCCAGGGCCCCTGCCGGCTCGCCCTCCCATCCCCGGCTCCGCAGCAGGCGCCGCAAGGCGACCAGATAAAGTCCCAGCTGCAGATCGTAGCGTTGCGCGAGCAGGGCATCGCGCAGCGCCTGCCGATGATAGGCGGCAGGCCCCAGACCCAGAAAATTCGACTTGTAATCAACAAGGTAATAGCGACCTTTCCAGAAAAAGACGAGATCGATGAAGCCCTTGAACATCCCCCCAAGGCGGCGGCTGTCCAGGGCCGGACGCGGCACATCGGGAAAGAGATGGGCATTGACGATGAGATCGATCTGCTGGCTCTCGATGTTCTGCACTGGCAGCCAGAACTCCATTTCCGCCTGGTACTCCTGCAGATCCTGCAAACGAACCGTTTCCCCTTCTGCCAAGACGAGCGGCAGGGCGAGAGTTTGCAATAACCAGTCCTGCAGCTCGGCGGCGTGCTGGAACCAGGATTGACCATGGCTACGACGCAGGATCTCCTCGTGCAGAATCTGCGGACTCCGGGAAATGGCAGCGAAGCCCTGCTCTGCCATCCAGCGCAGAAGATCATGCAGCAGGATGCCCGTCGCGGCTCCCGGCGGGAAAAGCAGGTGCGTGGACGGCTCCACCGACTCCTCCATCTGCTCCTCCCCCCATAACTCGGCAAGCCGTTCCAGGGGCTGATGATGGCCACGCTGCAAGGCCGAATAGCTGGCAATCCACCAGTCGTTTTCCTGCGCTCTGGCAATACGCGGGCACAAGGCGGGCGCCTGCACAAGCGGCGGCGACAGGATGGCAGGGGTATCCGGCAGAGCAATCGGGGATACGCCGATCTCTGGGACATTGGCGAAGAGTTCCTCTACTTGCTCGGGCGAGCCTTTCCCTTCCTCTGCCCCGTACAGAAGCAGATGCGCCAGGGCCGATTGTTGTGTGTCGGCGCAGCGGCCAATCCCCACCCAGACAGCAAATTGGGCACGCGTCAGCGCTACATAGACTTTGCGAATGTCCTCCTGCAGTCGCTCCCGCTCGGCACGTTCCTGCTCTGCCGCAGCTGCCGGTCGCAATGTGCGCTGCCCTTGTTCTTCGGTGATCTGCAAGCATTTGCCGGAATCGCTCCGGGCGTTGAGCAGGAAGGGTAAAAAAACGATGGGATACTGCAGCCCCTTGGACTTGTGGATGGTGATCACCCGCACCAGATCTGCATCGCTTTCCAGCCGCAGCAGCGTTTCTTCATCGCCGCCTGCCTGCCTCTGGCGTTGCTCCGCCAGAAACCGGAGCACGGCGTGCTCGCCCTGCAATTCTTGCGCGGCATGCTGCAAGAGCTCGGCGAGGTGCAGGAAATTGGTCAAACGCCGCTCTCCATTCGGCGTGGCTCCGCGCAAGAGCCGCGCCGGCAAGAAAAAATCCTGAGAAAGCCGCAGCAGCATGGGGAGCACACCGCGCTCCCGCCAGATCTCGGCATAACGCCGAAATTGCAGCAGGCGCTCTTCGCGCAGGCGATCATCGTGCTGCAAGGCAGCAAGTTCTGACCAATCGAGACCGAGGAGCGAGGTGGCCAGGGCGGTGCCCACTGCCTGCTCATCGTCGTATGCCAGACAAGCCGTAAGCAATCGTTCCAGATCTGCGGCTTCCGGGCTTTCGTATACCGACTGTTGCTCGGAGAGATAGACGCTGGCTACCCCGCGCTGGCGCAAAGCCGCACGCAGCACGTCTGCCTCCGCACGGTTATTGACGAGCACGGCAAGATCAGCCGGCTGCAACGCCCGCGCGCCTGATGCGGAACGAAACCCCGCCTGCCCGCTGCGCCCGGCCAACAACAAGGCGACAATCCGTTCGGCACAGGCAGCGGCCATACAATCGTTATATTCGCCCTTGTTCCCTGCCGCGTCCTCCGCCAGAACGGCAAATTGCAGAGCGGAAGTCTCTTCTTCCGTCCAAAAAAACTCCTCCTGCCGCCCCGCAGCCTCTACGGGCAGGTAGGGGACCGGATTTTCCTCTCTCTGACGCAGACCGAATACGCCCTGCGGGTGGCGCTCTTCCAGGGTCAGAAAGAAGGTATTCAGGGCCGTTACCAGCTGCTCGCTGGAGCGATAATTGCGGCCGAGACGATAAATTTCCGCGCCGCAGTCCTGCTGAGCGCGCAGGTAGGTGTGCAGATCTCCACCGCGAAAGCGGTAGATGGACTGCTTGGGATCACCAATGAGCAGGAGCCCGCCCTCTGCTTCCGCGCCCCCGTAAATGCTATCGAGAATGGCATATTGGTAGGGATCGGTGTCCTGAAATTCGTCTACCAGGGCCCAAGGATATTGCTTGGCCAAATGCTCGGCGAGAACCTTTCCGGCCTCCCCTTGCAGGGCATTGCGTAACTGCCGCAGAATCCCCTGAAAGTCGATCTGTCCCTGCTCCTGCAATTGCTGCTTGCGCTCATCCAGCCACCCCAAGGCATGGGTAAGCAGCGCCGCCCGGGTCTCTTCGCGCTGCCTTTGCAGGATATCCCTGTAGGTATGCAGTTCCTCGATCAGCACCAGCGCCGGATGGCGGAGCTGCGCGTTGTCACGAGCGGCTTCCTGTATTCCCACCAGACTCAGGCGCTGCCACGCCGAATCCGTCAGAGAGGGACCAGCCAGATCCTGCTCTGCCGTCCACGATCGCAGACTGTCCAGCCAGTTGCGATAATACCGGGACTGCAGCTTCCTTCCATCAACCTGCTTGCTGGCGTTCAACTCGTCCAGCCAATCCTCCAGGGAATCGAGCTGCTCTGCCAGACGCCCGCGCAAGGATGCCAACTCGCTTGTGGCATTTTCCCAAAGGCGATGCAGGAGGGCCGCGGGTTCCTCTCCAGGGGCAAACCCTTCGCTTTTATCGAGGTATTCCTGCAGCACGCCAAGGAATTTCACGGGATCGAGGAGGTCCTTTCCCCAACGCCGCAGTTCCTGCATCTCGGGGTAGGGCAAGGGATGCAGAAAGAGACGCAGATAGTCCTGTAGCAGTTCGCCATGTCGCGTCTGACCGTCGGTCAACACCTGCAGCGCAAAATCATTGCCCATGGCAAAGGCGTATTCTTGCAGGACCCGTTGTGCCCAGGCATGGATGGTGTAAATGGCAGCCTGGTCCATCCCTTCCGCGGCGCCATCGAGAAGGCGGGCCAGGCTCGGCCAGGCTTCTTGCGGATAACTCTCGCGCAGCTCCAGCAGGAATTCGTCGGCGTTGTCGCTCTGCCCGGCAAAGAATCCTGCGGCCTCGTGCAGGCGGCGGCGAATGCGGGCGCGTAATTCGAGCGTAGCGGCATTGGTGAAAGTCATCACCAGAATCTCTTCCGGCAGGAAGGGACGGGTACAAGCATGGCCCAGCACCAGGCGCAGGTAGAGGGCGGCAATGGTGTAGGTCTTGCCGGTGCCGGCGCTGGCCTCGATCAGGCGTCGTCCAGCACGCAACGGAAAGCAGAGAGGGTCGAGGAGGTCGCCGCCGGTCACGCCTTGCCGCCTCCCTGCTTACGTAGCTGCACGCCACATTCCACGGCATCTTGCAGAGGTTGCAGAAAACGCCGGCAAAGCTCTGCCAGTTCCCCGACGTCGTCTGCCAGCGGCGGCTGTGGCCAGACCCGTCGTACCTCTTCGTCCTTTTGCACGAGATCTGCATGTAGCCTACGGACGGACTGGAGATCGATCTGCCCCGCCAGCTCCCCTTGCCAAGCTGCGGCCAGCAGTGGCAGCAGCAAGGGCAGCGGCCGCCGCCGCGCCTCCAGCGCGAGGTCGACGAGCTCCGCGAGATGCGCGCGCGCCCAGGCGGGGTCCATCGGCGCAAGAAGAATATCGCTATTGTCCCTGCCCAGGAGATGGGTACTGACGGTCCAGCCATCGGCATGCAACGCAAGATGCTCGATCCAGTACGGCCAGACCTTTGTCCATTCGATATTCTTGCCTCTGCCGATCTTGCTGGCCGACCAACGCAGCAGGGCATGCTCAGCTTCGGCACTGCGACGCAGACCGGCAATCTCTCCTACCAGCTCCGTACCGGCGTGCTGCAGGCACAGGCCCTGCGGTGGAAGCGCTTCTGCATACTGTGCCGCAAGTGCGAGATAGCGCTGTAGAGGCTGTTCCAGTTCGTCTACCAATTCTTCACCAAGCAAGCGGCCAACGGCCCCGACAGGCAGGTCACCACGCCGCGACTGGCGCAACGACTGGCGTTGGAGGACCGCCATGGCGGCACCGGTGTCCACTTCCTCCTGCTGCACCGCCTCGATCAGCTCGCTGCGGATTTGCCATTGCTGCAGAGTATCCAGGGCGAAGGGCTCACAGTCCTCGGCGATTTGTTCATCGCTTTCGCGTAGGCGAACACCCAGCCCCTGCTGCAAGAAATACCGCGCGGGTCTTTTTCCCAGCTCCTGCAGTTCGCGCAGGGTCAGATAGCGCAGTTCCGCGACCGGTAAGACCGTTTCCGGCGCTGGCACAGAGTCAGACTCCCACCACTCTCGCGCAAAGGTGAAGTACGGGGTATTTTCGCCGAGATACTGCTGACTGAAGGCCTGCAGGGGATAGCTGGTCGTCAGTGCCGCCAACAGGTCTTTGCCATGCAACTCCTCACCACCTTGTTCCGCCCGCCAGACCCGCGCCAGGTGGTCACGCAGCTGCGCCACCAAAACGGAGGGCGGCTCCTCGCTATCGTCGCGCGGGCTGCGCCCCGACCAGAAGATCTGCAGCGCGTCGCGGGCGGACAGTAAGGCTTCGAGAAAGAGATAGCGATCATCCTCCCGCCGCGAGCGGTCGCCCGGGCGATAATCACCGCGCAAGAGGTCGAATTCCGCCGGGGTTTGCCGCCGCGGGTAATCTTTCTCGTTCATCCCCAGCAGGTAGATCCGGCGGAAAGGGATGGCACGCATGGGCATCAGGGTGGCAAAGGTGAGACCACCGGAAAAGAAGGCGGAGCCGCGCGTTGCCTTGACGACGATGGCGGCACGCCAGGCCTCGCCAACAATTTCAAGGGAGAGCGGCACAGTAAGGTCCGCTGCCGCGCAGTCTTCGACCCATGCCTGCAGGGCCCCTTGCGCCAGCAACAGTTCTTGCTCTTCCTCTCCTTGTGCCGCAAAAAAATCGGCCAGTAGTTCCTCCAGTTTGCCCTGCCAGATTTTCGGCGTGGCTGGGGGCTGCAGGCGCGTCTGCCACTGGGAAATGCTTGCCAACAACTCGATGAAAGGAGCCAGACGCGCTGCCGCATCCACCGGCAGATAACTGGGTTCTAGCTCACCGCAGGCCTCGCCATGAGCCACGGCATAGCCGAGCAAGAGACGCTGCAGCGCAAACCACCAGGTGTGCGCTCCCTGTCCTTCCCTCCCCAGACCCAGATTTTGCCGCTGGGTGTCATCCAGCCCCCAGCGGGCACCAGCCGTCTGTAGCCAGGAGCGCAGGAGGGGGACATCCTCGACGTCAATACCAAAGCGCCGACGCAAGGCGGATACCTCGAGCAGGTCCCAGAGCATGCTGGCGGGCAGTCGCGAATGCGGCAACCCAAGCAGCAGGTCCAAGGCGTGGAGGAGCGAGTTTTGCTGTACAGCTGGCGCATCAACAATGTGGTAGGGCAAATGCCGCGGGTCCGAGCCCGGATAGCGGCCAAAGACCGCATCGATGCGCGCCGCATAGCTATCCAGTTCCGGTACCATGATCAGGATGTCACGGGGACGCAGGCTGGCGTCCAGGCGCAGGGCTTCGAGAATCTGATCCTGCAGGACCTCGAGTTCTCGTAAGGGACCATGTGCCACATGAAAACGCAGGGAATCGTCGTGAGTGAGATCGATGGGCGACCACAGATTGCGGCTTTCCGATGCCGGGCGCAGGAAAAGGATGTCATCCTGCAGCTGCTGCAGGAGGGTTCGCGTTTCGCCGGGCCGGAACAGTTCGATACGTTCGTCCATCACCTGCAACTGCAGCTCGCTGGCGGTCATTTCCAGGGCGGCAAGATAGTCTCTACCGGTCTTGCCCCAGGCAGCCAAGAGCGGATGTCCATGTTCGATCGCGGCGTCGACGTCCGCTACTTGGCGCGTCCGCTTGCGGCCGCGCGCTTCCTGGCACAGCAGATCATGCCCGGTAACGATGTCCCCCCAATAATAGGAACACGGATCAAGCACCAGGATCAGTACCGGCAAATGCTCCGCCAGCGCTGCCAGGGCAAAGAGGGTCTGCTGAGGCAGAGAGGAGATGCCGAAGACGACGAGACGCTGCGGCAATTCCGGCCAAGTTCCTGGCTCCGCCAAACGACGGATGAATCGTTGGTGAATCTGGCCGCGCGATTCTCCTGGGCTCGCAGCTGCCTGCAGATCGGCAAGCAGAGCGCGCCAGAGTTGCGCCTGCCAGCGTTGCTGGGCAGGCAAAGGACGCGCCCGACCATCGAGACTGAACAAGCTGTCGCGGCCAGCCTCCCAGGCTACCAGCCAGTCCGCGCGATAGACCTGGTACTGATCGTAGAGATCTGCCACTCGCTCGGCCAACTGAAAGCGCCTTCGTCCTTCAGGATCCCTCTGCAAATAGCGACGCAGCGGCGCATACACTGGATCGGGCAGCTCTGCCAACAGGCGAAAAAGTCGCCAACGCAGCCGCTCCTTGTCGAACGGCGAAGAGTCTGGAACTGCATCGCGGCCCAGCACGGCGCGGTAGGCTCGCCACAGAAACTGCGCTGGCAACAGGAAATCCAGACCCGCGGCAATCCCCTCGGCGGCAAAGCCCAACTTCAGCCACTCCGCCACCCCATTACTTTGCACCAGGATCGTCTCGCGGCTGAGGGGCGACAGGGGATGCTGGCTACACCATTGCACCAATAAGTCACGCAGATCCTCCGCGCGCTGACTATGGACGAGGGTGAGCTGAGGCGCTGCCATGTTATGAGTCAGCGACCCGTTTACCCATCAAGCTCGGCCAGGCGGCACGCAGATATTCGATCATACTCCACAAGGTCATCGCCGCCGCAAGCAGGAGCAGGGCTATGCCTATGTCGCGGGCGGCAATCCCCCAGGCCATCGGCCCCGCATACAACAGGAATACGATGGCAAGCATTTGCAAAGTCGCCTTGACCTTCCCCAGCCAGGATACGGAAACTTTTTTGCGCTCACCGAGCTCCGCCATCCACTCGCGCAACGCCGAGATGGTGATCTCCCGGCCCACAATGATGCTGGTGAGGATGCCCGCAAGGATCGCCGGCATCTCGCCGCTGGCACAAATCAGGATCAGGGCGGTGGCAACCATAAGTTTGTCGGCCACCGGATCGAGGAAGGTGCCAAAGGGCGAAACCCCGTTATAACGACGCGCGAGGTAGCCGTCCGCCCAGTCGGTTAGGGCGGCAAAAGCAAAAATGGCGGTCGCCCCGTAGCTGCGCTCCGTGCCACCCAGAAAAAACAGCAGGACGAAGACCGGGATGAGCAACACCCGCAGCATCGTCAGAAAATTGGGCAAACGCGCCATCATGGCCGGGCCCCTGGATGGAAATGGTCATAGATCCGCTCGGCGAGTTCGCGGCGAATCCCTTCTACCCGCTGCAGGTCATCGACCCCCGCGTCGCGGATACCCCGCAGTCCGCCAAAACTCCGCAACAAGGCACCACGCCGTTTGGGTCCAATACCGTCGATCACATCGAGCTCCGACTCCTGTCGTGCCTTCGCCCGCCGCGCGCGATGGCCGGTAATGGCAAAACGATGCGCCTCATCACGAATCTCCTGAATGACCAGGAGAGCGGGATCATCGGCGGCGAACTGCCGGGGTGCCGACCATTGCGGTGCATGCAGCGACTCCAGACCGGGGCGCCGACTGGTACCCTTGGACACGCCACAGAGCTGAACACTGTCGATCCCCAGCTCGGCGAGCGCAGCCACAGCGCGCGCCAATTGTGCTGGTCCGCCATCGATGAAGACGATGTCGGGCAGGCTTCGGCCTTCGTCCTGCAGTCGCGCATAGCGACGTAGGACTGCCTGCTCCATGGCGGCATAGTCATCTCCCGGGGTGATCCCTTTGATGTTGAAACGGCGATAGGCGTCCTTACGAGCGCCATCGGCATCGAAGACCACACAGGAGGCCGTGGCCGCCTCGCCGCGGGTATGGCTGATATCGAAACACTCCAGACGCTGTGGGAGTTCTTCCAGAGCAAAGAGCTCCTGCAGGAGCTGCATGCGCCGTTGCCCCTGGCCAGCCTGCTGCGCCCGGGCGCGCAGGGCGAGGCGCGCGTTGGTTTCCGCCATCTGCATCCAGCGCTTGCGCGGGCCCCGTTGCGGCTGATCGATGAGCACCTTGCGCCCGGCGAGCTCGCTCAGTGCCTCCTGCAAGGCGGCGGCGCCCCGCGGCAGCAGATTGAGCAGCAGATTGCCGGGGATTTCCCGATCGGCGTAGTACTGTCCGAGAAAGGCGGCCATCATTTCCGGCCCGCGCACGCCCTCGGCATGCCTGGGGAAGATCGAGCGGCCCCCCAGCTGTCTGCCGTGACGCAAGAAGCTGAGATAGATACACCACTGGCCATTTTCCTCGACGGCGGCCAGTACATCGAAATCTCCACCGCCAGACTGGGCGACGTATTGCCGCTCCTGCATCTTGGACAACGCAGCCACCTGATCCCGCAGGCGTGCCGCCTCTTCGAAGGCAAGATTTTCGGCGGCGGCCTGCATGCGCTGCTGCAAGCCCTGCAAAACCTCATCACTGCGCCCCTGCAGAAACTGCAACGTGGCCCTGACATCCGCCGCGTAGTCCTCCTGACGGATATGCCCGGCGCAAGGGCCACTGCAGCGGCGGATCTGGTAGTGCAGACAGGCCCGGCTGCGGTTGCTGAAAACGCTGTCCTCGCAGGTACGCAGGCGAAAGGCCTTCTGCAGCAGCACCATGCTCTCGCGTAGAGAGCTGACCGCGGGATAGGGACCGAAGTAATGGCCTTTGGCACGCTGCGCGCCGCGATGAAAACCCATGCGCGGAAACGCAGTATTGGTCTCGATCAGCAGGTACGGATAGCTCTTGTCGTCCCGCAGAAGGATATTATAGGGCGGATGGTGACGCTTGATAAGCTGCGCCTCGAGGACCAGAGCCTCGGTTTCGGTGTGGGTATGGATGACTTCCACCCGCTCTACCTGCTGGAGCATGGCCTGGGTCTTGAGGCTGTGGCGATTCTTGTGGAAATAAGAACTGACCCGACGCTTGAGGTTACGCGCCTTGCCCACATAGAGAATCTGTCCAGCGCCGGAAAACATTTGATAAATGCCGGGGCCAGCACTCAGCTGGCGCAAAAAGTCCGCGAGGACGAAGGGTTGCTCCGCTTCCCGCAGCAGCGTAGCCTCTCCCGACTCAGTCGGACTGGGTTTCATCGAGACGACGCAAGTAGTCCCAGGTGTAGATACCGGTTCCATGTCCATCACTGAAGTGTAGCTGCACGGCATAATTACCGACAGGTTGGATATCCACGAGATTGACATCCTCTTTTCCGGTAATGACCTGTGCCTGATCTGGCGTATGCCCCTTACACTCGGCACAGGGGCACTCGACACGTAGGTGTTCAAAGGTCAGACGACTGGTGTGACCGTCGCCCCAATCAATCTCCATCACCTTGCTGAGCATGAGGGGACGAATTTCGATGGGCTGGGTACGCGCTGACATGAGGGCCTCGCTGGTCAGAATAATGGCTCTAGGGTACAATCCGCGCCCAGCAAAGGGAATGCCTTACAGGACTGCACATGAAAATCTCCGCTTTCGATATCCGCCCCGGCAACATCCTCGAATACGAGAAGGGCCTGTGGCGCGTACTCAAGACTGACTTCGTCAAGCCCGGCAAGGGTGGGGCCTTTGTGCAGGTGGAGATGAAAAACATCGAGACCGGCACCAAGACCAACCAGCGCTTCCGCTCGGAAGAAAAGATGGAAAAGGCCGTGGTCGAACCGCGCAAGATGCAGTACCTCTACAACGACGGTACTGGCTATGTTTTCATGGATAACGAAAGCTTCGAGCAGATGACCCTGAGCGAGGATCTGCTGGAAGGCCAAACTGGCTACCTGTTGCCCAACACCGAGATTCAGGTCAACCTGCACAATGAGCGCCCGATTGGCGTCGAACTACCTCCCGTCGTCATTTTGGAAGTGGTCGAAGCCGAACCCGCCATCAAGGGGCAGACCGCCACTGGCTCCTACAAGCCGGCGCGCATGGAAACCGGCATCACCGTGCAGGTACCGCAGTTCGTCAACAATGGCGAAAAGATCCGCGTCAATACCGTGGACGGCACCTATATCGACCGCGCCTGAACGAGGCGGGGTTCCGACATCAGAAAGCCCGCCAATGGCGGGCTTTCTGCTTTCACGACTGCGGCTGAACCAGGCGGCTTAGTTCGCCTTGGCAGGAATCACCCAGACAAAGATTTCGTTCTTACCCACCAGGCCAAGGTTCCGCCGTGCCAGGCCGGCAACCGCACCAGAATCATTTTGCAGACTGAGGACCTCGGCCGCGAGCTTGTCGTTCCGTTTTTCCAGTCTCTGTGCATCGCTCTGGCGCTGTTCCACCTGCGAATGCAGCTGCGCTACCGTCCACCAGCTCCCGGCGCCGAACCACAGGAAATACTGCAGGCCCACCAGAATCGCCAGCAGGAGCCAATCGACACGACTTAGCCCACCGATGCGGGAAACCGCAGCGCGAGCCGAATCCAGAGAAGCATCCCAAACGACGGCCATGGCATCCTTTGCTACATAAACTTACTGAGCTAGTTACAGTATTAGTCCAGATTGTAAAAAGCTGCAAGGCCCGGGAAGCGTGCGGCATCGGCAAGTTCTTCTTCGATGCGCAGCAGGCGGTTATATTTAGCCACCCGATCGGTGCGCGACAGGGAGCCCGTCTTGATCTGCCCACAACCAGTGGCCACCGCCAGATCCGCCAGCGTAGTGTCTTCGGTTTCACCGGAACGATGTGAGACGATGGCGGTATAGCAGTGCGTCTTGGCCATTTCGATGGCCGCCAGGGTCTCGGTCAGGGTGCCGATCTGATTGAGTTTGATCAGGATACTGTTACCCACGCCGCGATCGATGCCCTCCCGCAAGATGCTGGTATTGGTGACGAAAATATCATCACCGACCAGCTGCAGGCGATCCCCTAAGCGGTCGGTGAGCTGCACCCAACCTTCCCAGTCGTTTTGATCCATACCATCTTCAATACTCAGGATGGGATAACGGTCGACCAAATCATTGAGGTAATCGACAAACTGGCCACTGTCCAGCGAGCGGCCTTCACTGCTCAGATGATAGTACCCGTCGCGGAAAAATTCGCTGGATGCCGCGTCCATACCCAGCCAGATATCCTCACCGGGGGTATATCCGGCCTGACTGATGGCCTCGACGAGCAGTTCCAGAGCCGCCTCGTTGGAGGGCAGGTTGGGGGCAAAGCCGCCCTCATCCCCGACGGTGGTCGCCAGACCCCGACCATGCAGCACCGCCTTCAGCCGATGGAAGACCTCGACGCCCATCTGCAGGGCCTCAGAAAACGACTCCGCACCCGCGGGAATGAGCATAAACTCCTGCATATCAATGGCGTTGTCGGCATGGGCGCCGCCATTGATGACATTCATCATCGGTACCGGCAACTGGATCGGTCCCAGGCCTCCCATATAGCGATACAAGGGCAGTCCCAAGGAGCGCGCTGCAGCATGGGCGCAGGCGAGCGAGACGCTGAGGATCGCATTGGCACCCAGGCGCGATTTGTTGGCCGTGCCATCCAGGGCGCAGAGCTCAGCATCGAGTTCCGCCTGATTCTCGACCTCCATGCCGAGAAGAAGATCCTGGATTTCGCCATTGACATTCTCGACCGCCTTGCGCACCCCCTTGCCGCCAAAACGCTCGCCACCGTCACGCAGCTCGACGGCCTCGCGCTCGCCGGTGGAGGCGCCGCTCGGCACAATGGCACGACCCATGGCACCATTTTCAAGGGTTACTTCGGCTTCGACAGTGGGATTGCCACGGGAATCGAGCACTTCTCGGGCATGGATCTGGACGATGGCGGTCATGGTAGTAACTCCTCAGGATGGTCTTCAGGAAAATCTTGCGCTTTGACGACGTGATCGATTTGTTGCAGTACCCGCAGGAGTGCTTCCATCTGCCCCAAAGGCCAGGCATTGGGGCCGTCGGAGAGGGCGCAGCGCGGGTCCGGGTGGGTTTCCATGAACAGGCCGGAAACGCCCGCCGCCACGGCTGCCCGCGCCAGTACCGGTACGAATTCCCGCTGCCCGCCCGAGCGGTCACCCTGCCCCCCCGGCAGCTGTACCGAGTGGGTGGCATCGAAGACCACCGGGCACCCGGTTTGACGCATCACCGCCAACGATCGCATGTCAGAAACCAGATTATTGTACCCAAAACTGACACCGCGCTCACAGACGAGGATGTCTTCGTTGCCGGTTGCCTTGGCCTTAGCCACCACATTGGCCATATCCCAAGGGGCCAGAAACTGACCTTTCTTGATGTTGACGGGCTTGCCCGCTGCAGCGACCGCCTGGATAAAATCGGTCTGACGACAGAGGAAGGCAGGGGTCTGCAGCACGTCCACCGCCTGGGCGACCGCTGCTACATCTTCCTTCTCGTGCACGTCGGTAAGCACGGGCACACCGATCTCACTACGCACCTTTTGCAGAATCCGCAGCCCTTCCTCCATTCCCGGTCCGCGAAAGCTGCCACCCGAGGAACGATTGGCCTTGTCGTAGGAGCTTTTGTAGATGAGATGGATGCCGAGACGATCGCAAATCTCTCGCAAGGTACTGGCACTGCGCAGCGCCAAGTCCTCGCTCTCGATGGCGCAGGGCCCGGCGATCAAAAAAAACGGCTCGCGCAGCCCTACCGGAAATCCCAACAGTTTCATCAGCGGCCCTCCTGGGTACGGTAACTCTGTGCGGCACTGACAAAGGCATCAAAGAGCGGATGACCTTCGCGCGGATTACTGGTGAATTCCGGATGAAATTGACATCCCAGGAACCAAGGATGATCCGGCAATTCGACTACCTCTACCAACGCACCATCGGCAGAGAACCCGGAAAAGCGCAGACCCGCCTTCTTCAATGGCGCCAGATAGCGATTGTTGAACTCGAAGCGATGGCGATGCCGCTCTTCGATTTCCCGACGGCCATAGGCGCGTTCGGCCAAGCTGTCCGCTTCGAGCCTGCAAACCTGCGCTCCCAGACGCATCGTCCCGCCCAGGTTGCCGCCGGCCTCGCGATAGGTCACCTGTCCATCGGGATCGGTCCATCCCTGCATCAACGTGATGACTGGTTCCGGGGTATTGGGATCGAGTTCGGTACTGTTGGCATTGGACAGCCCTGCACAGTGGCGGGCGAATTCGACGACGGCCAACTGCATGCCCAGACAGATCCCAAGGAAGGGAATCCGCTGTTCGCGCGCGTGACGAATGGCGCGGATTTTTCCTTCCGTGCCACGTCCGCCAAAACCGCCCGGCACCAGAATGGCATCGGCATCCGCCAGACACTCCGGCCCCTTTTCTTCGATTTCTTCCGCATCCACAAAGAGAAAACGGATCTTGCGCCGGGCCCGTAGCCCCGCATGTAACAGCGCTTCGGAAAGCGATTTGTAGGATTCCGTCAGACCGACGTACTTACCGACCAGCGCAATGCGCAACTCTCCCTGCGGGTGTTCCATGGCATCGATGATGCCTTCCCAGACCGATAGATCCGGCTGCTGGGCAGGCAAATGCAGATCTTCCACCACCAGCTCGTCCAGCCCCTGGGCATGGAAAAGCAGCGGGATGCGATAGATGCTGTCGGTGTCGATGGCGGAGATTACCGCGCGATCGGGCAGATTGGAAAAGAGCGCAATCTTGGCGCGATGGTCTTCCGGAATAGGGCGATCGGCGCGACAGAGCAGCACGTCTGGCTGAATGCCGATGGCGCGCAGCTCGCGCACGGAATGCTGGGTCGGCTTGGTCTTCATCTCCCCCGCCGAGGGCAGATAAGGAACCAGGGTCAGGTGCAGGAAGATGGTATTGCCCCGCCCTTCCTCTACTGCCATCTGCCGGATGGCCTCTAGGAAGGGTTGCGACTCAATATCTCCTACCGTGCCGCCAATCTCCACCAGGGCGACATCCGCCCCTTCCGCGCCCAGGCGAATGCGGCGCTTGATCTCATCGGTGATGTGCGGAATGACCTGCACCGTGCGGCCCAGGTAGTCGCCGCGACGTTCTTTCTCGATGACCGTCTGATAGACCAAACCGGTCGTGAAATTATTGCGCTTGCTCATACGCGCGGAAAGGAAGCGCTCATAGTGGCCCAGGTCGAGGTCGGTTTCCGCCCCATCTGCGGTCACGAAAACCTCGCCGTGCTGGAAGGGGCTCATGGTCCCCGGGTCGACGTTGATGTATGGGTCGAGCTTGAGCATGGTCACCCGCAGGCCACGCGCTTCCAGCAATGCCCCCAGAGCCGCGCCCGCCGCACCCTTACCGAGAGAGGAGACGACCCCGCCGGTGACAAAAATATACTTGGTCATCGTGCCCCTCAGTCGCTCTGCAAAAACGCCTGCATGGTAGCCAAATCCGGCCAGACAAACAACGTCGCGACCGTAAGCGGAAATCTCTCGGGACTCGGGCGAAGCGGGATAGAAGGCCTCGCCCCTGTGGTTTGCGCTACTTCAAGCTGGCCATATCGATGACGAAGCGATATTTCACGTCGCTTTTCAACATGCGCTCATAGGCCGTGTTGATATAGTCCATAGGAATGACCTCGATGTCGGCGCCAATCCCATGCTCAGCGCAGAAATCGAGCATTTCCTGGGTCTCGGCAATGCCACCGATGAGGGAACCGGCCAGACTGCGACGCTTGAAGATCAGGCTCGCGACCTCCGGCGAGGGATGTGGATGTTCCGGCACACCGACCAAGGTCATGGTGCCATCACGCTTCAGTAGCTGCAAAAAGCCATTGATATCATGGGGCGCCGCTACGGTGTTGAGAATGAAATCAAAGCGGTTTACCTGCTTCGCCATCTGCTCGGCATCTTTGGAGATGACAACTTCATCGGCGCCCAGGCGTTTGGCGTCCTCCGCCTTACCCGGCGAAGTGGTGAACAGGACGACATGCGCTCCCATGGCATGAGCGAGTTTTACCCCCATGTGCCCCAATCCTCCGAGACCAACGATACCGACTGTCATCCCCGGTCCTACTTTCCAATGCCGCAATGGCGAATAGGTGGTGATGCCAGCACAGAGCAATGGTGCCACACTCGCCAGATCTTTCCCGTCGTGGGAAATTTTCAGGACGAAGGACTCCTTGACGACGATACGCTGGGAATAGCCGCCATAGGTATTCTCACCGCCGAATACCGGTCCATTGTAGGTGCCGGTGAAACCATTCTCACAATACTGTTCGTCACCCTCGTGGCAAGAACTACAGTGGCCACAACTATCGACCATACAGCCTACCCCCGCCAGCTCGCCAACCTTGAACTTGCTGACGGCACTACCCACTGCCGTTACCCGACCAACGATTTCGTGCCCAGGCACCGAGGGATAGAGGGTGTTATGCCACTCGTTGCGCGCGGTGTGCAGGTCGGAATGACAGACCCCGCAATAGAGGATGTCGATCTGCACATCCTCGGGACCAGGTTCGCGACGATCCAGCTGAAAGGGGGCCAATGGGGTATCGGCAGCTTGGGCGGCATAGGCTTTGACAGAACTCATGAGCATCTCCTTATAAATACCAACCGGTCGGTAGATTATAGGGCAAGCACGCGGCCCTCGCAAAATTCTTAGCCGGCGACTGTGGCCTCAGGCCCGAAGAGGCGGGCCTGCAACTGGTGGATCTGGTCGCGCAGGCGCGCGGCCTCCTCAAACTCCAGGTTGCGCGCGTGGCGGTACATCTGTTCTTCCAGGCCCTTGAGCTGCTTCGCCAGCTTTTGCGGATCATCGGTCGCATAGGTGGCAACCGGTTCGGCAGCTTTGGCGCGGCCCTTGCCGCTGCGGTGGTAGACCCCCTCGATGATATCGGCAACGGGCTTATGGATGCCTTTGGGGGTGATGCCATGTTGGGCATTGAAGGCGAGCTGCTTCTCGCGCCGGCGTTCGGTTTCACGAATTGCCCGCTCCATGGAGCCGGTGACGACATCGGCGTAGAGGATGGCGCGCCCATGCAGGTTGCGCGCGGCGCGGCCGATGGTCTGCACCAGGGAGCGTTCGGAACGCAGAAAACCCTCCTTGTCGGCGTCGAGGATGGCCACCAGGGCTACCTCCGGCATGTCGAGCCCTTCCCGCAACAGGTTGATGCCAATCAATACATCAAAGACCCCGGCGCGCAAATCGCGGATGATCTCCACCCGTTCCACGGTCTCGATATCGGAATGCAGATAGCGACACTGGATGCCCAAATCATGCAAATAATCGGTCAGGTCCTCGGCCATACGCTTGGTGAGGGTAGTGACGAGTATGCGCCAGCCACCGGCGATCACCTGGTGGATCTCGCTCACCAGATCGTCCACCTGCCCCTGTGCTGGCCGCACCTCCACCTCGGGATCGACCAGCCCCGTCGGGCGCACCACTTGCTCGACGACGGCACTGGAATGTTCCAGCTCATAGGGCCCCGGGGTTGCCGAGATGAAGATGGTCTGCGGCATGAGGCGCTCGAACTCCTCAAACATCAGCGGCCGGTTATCGAGCGCCGAGGGCAAACGAAAACCGTACTCGACCAAGGTTTCCTTGCGCGAGCGGTCGCCCCGATACATGCCACCAAACTGCGGTACCGTCACGTGCGATTCGTCGATGAACAACAAGGCGTTGGCCGGCAGATAATCCATCAGGGTCGGCGGGGGCTCGCCCGCTGCCCGCCCAGAGAGATAGCGGGAATAGTTTTCGATACCCGAGCAGTAACCCAATTCTGCCATCATCTCCAGGTCAAAGCGGGTGCGCTGTTCCAGACGCTGTGCCTCCACCAGCTTGTTGGCCTCGCGCAGAATTTCCAGACGTTCGCGTAACTCGTCCTTGATGTGTTCGATGGCCGCAAGGATGGTCTCCCGCGGCGTCACATAGTGGCTTTTCGGATAGACGGTGTAGCGCGCCAAGCGAGTGATGGTCTTGCCGGTCAGGGGATCGAAGAGGGAAACGCGCTCGATCTCGTCGCCAAAGAGCTCCACCCGCACCGCCTCATCTTCGCTCTCGGCCGGCCAGATATCGATGACATCGCCATGCACACGAAAGGTACTGCGTTTGAGCTCGAGAGGATCACGACTGTATTGCATGTCAGCGAGACGCCGCAGGATAGCGCGCTGCTCCATCTGGTCGCCCTCCCGCAGATGCAGAATCATGCGGTGATACGCAGCTGGATCACCCAGACCGTAGATGGCGGATACGGTGGCAACGATGATCACATCCGGCCGTTCGAGCAGGGCCTTGGTCGCCGACAGGCGCATCTGCTCGATATGGTCGTTGATCGAGGCGTCCTTCTCGATGAAGGTGTCGGAGGACGGCACATAGGCCTCAGGCTGATAGTAATCGTAATAACTGACGAAATATTCGACGGCATTATGGGGGAAGAAGGCGCGCAGCTCGGCGTAGAGCTGTGCCGCCAGGGTCTTGTTCGGGGCCATGACGATGGCCGGCCGCTGCGTCTGCGCGATCACGTTGGCCATGGTGAAGGTCTTACCCGAACCAGTCACCCCGAGTAGGGTCTGGAAGAATTCCCCGGCCTGCAGCCCCTGTACCAGCCCTGCGATGGCCTTGGGTTGATCGCCCTGGGGGGGAAAGAGGCTTTCCAGTACCAGTTGCCGTTTTTCCATCTCGCCCTCGCTCTACCAGAAGCATCAAGCTTAGTCCGAGTTGCAGACGGGCGAAAGGGCGCTGATTCTCTTGTAGCAGCAAATTAGTAATGTCCGCTTTCGGCACGTTAGAAATGTCCGCCTGGAAGAGTAGAGAGGCAAGGACGAATGACGCAGGAGCGGATAGA
>NZ_JBYCKU010000054.1:0-28966 GCF_057473545.1 Acidithiobacillus sp. TH-A67 | reverse complement strand
GATCCAATCCTGGCGGTAGTGCTGGGCACCGGCAACAATACCGATGGCTATAAATCCGGCCTGACGGTACCCAGCGCGGCGGCCCAGGCGGCGCTGCTGACCAAGGTGTACACGCAAGCGGGCGTTGATCCGCTCCAGTTGCACTATGTAGAGGCGCATGGGACAGGTACGGCGGTAGGGGACCCCATCGAGCTGGAAGCCATTGGCGCCGCTCTCACCCCAAAACGCAGCGATCCTTTGCTGGTCGGCTCCGTCAAGAGCAATCTGGGGCATCTGGAGACGGCATCGGCGGTACCCGGATTGCTCAAGGTCATCCATAGTCTGCATGCGCGCCAGGTTCCTCCCACCATCGGCGTGGAATCCATCAACCCGCGTCTGCCCCTGGACCGCTATCCCCTGGAGATCGTCCGCGAACTGCGCTCTCTGCCTACCCATGGTACCCTGACCATGGGCGTCAACTCTTTTGGTTTTGGGGGGGCCAACGCCCATGCCATCCTGCAAAGCCCACCGCGCTGGCGCGCGCCACGCCGGAAAGACGCGCCGGTCCAGATCCCTCCCCGTCGCCCTCTCCTGCTCAGTGCAGCTACGGAAGCCGCACTGCGGACCTGGGCAAGGGAGCTGCGGGACTTTCTCGCGCCGCTGTCGCGGCAGGATTGGGAACGGACCCTCTATCAACTGAACTTCCGCCAGCCAGAACTTGATCAGGGCGTCATCCTTTGGTTCGCGACGCGCGAGGAACTCCAGGGACAACTCCGCGGGCTGGCCGACGGTAACGGCCCCTCCCCCGAGACAAGCTTGCGTCATTGGTATCAGCCCGAGGAAGCCTTGCCCGTGGCTTTTGTCTACTCAGGAAACGGTTGCCAGTGGGTAGGCATGGGTCGGGATCTGCTCGATCTCCCTGAGGTCGCCGCCGTCATAGACGAAATCGACCAAACCTTTGCGCCGCTGGCGGGCTATCGCCTGCGCGATGAGTTGCGGGAGGAACAAGCGGCAGAACGCTACGACAGCACGATGCATGCACAGCCCGCCCTGTTTGCCCTGCAAGTGGCGCAAACCGTCTGGTTGCGTGCCCAAGGGGTCGAACCGGCAGCGGTGATTGGGCACAGCGTTGGCGAGGTGGCGGCGGCCTGGGCCTGTGGCGCACTATCTCTGGCCGACGCCACCCGCGTCATTCACGCCCGCAGTCAGGCGCAGGAAGGTACCCGCGGCCTGGGGCAAATGACCGCCGTTGGCTGCGCGGCCGAGACGATGGCTGCACGACTGGCCGATGCTGGCCTGGACGATAAACTGTGGCTGGCCGCCGAAAACAGCCCCAAGGGCTGTACCGTGGTGGGAGATAGCGATTCCCTGACCCACTTCGAGCAGCAACTGCGATCCGCACAGATCCCGTACAAGCGCTTGCCGGTGGACTATCCGTTCCATGGTCCCGCCATGGATGCTTTGCGAGACGATCTTCTCGTTTCTCTGGCGAAATTGACCCCCAAGAGCGGCGACATCCCTTTCTTCTCTACCGTGACCGGAAGCCAGCTGCTTGGCAGCGAGCTGGGCGCGGAGTATTGGTGGCAGAATGTACGTCAGCCTGTGCGCTTCCGCGAAGCCGCCACTGCCCTGACAGAGCACTGTGACCTACTGGTGGAGCTCGGCGGCCATCCCGTATTACGCATGTACTTGCGTGAGATTTTCGAGGCGCAAGGTCGCAGTGGCAGGGCTTTGGCAACGCTGCACCGCAACGTGGCGGAACAACGGGCAGCCCTGCAAAATACTCTCGACAGCCTGTGGCTGAGCGGTCTGCCGCGCCAGTGGGATCGCTTTTATCCGCGCCCCCTGCCGCCCGTGGAGCTCCCCAGCTATCCTTGGCAACGGGAGCGCCACTGGCAGGATCCCACGACAGAATCCTGCGGCTTGCTGTACCGCTACGAACGTCACCCCCTGCTCGGTCATCCGGTGGCCGGATATCCCGGGCTCTGGGAACAGCGTCTGGATACCACACTGCAGCCCTGGTTGGCGGACCATCAGGTAGGGGGCGATGTACTCTTCCCCGGCGCGGGCTTCGTGGAACTGGTCCTGGCGCTGGGCCAGCAACAGTTTCCCGAAGCACCAGCCCTGTGCATTGAGGACCTGGAGATTCTGGCGCCCCTGGTACTGGAAGCCGAGCAGAGCCGAATCATTCGTACCCAGTGGCTGGAGGGTCGCCTGCGGGTGCAATCCCGCAAGGAGATGCACGAGTCCTGGACCGAGCACCTGCGGGCGCGTCTGCGGCCACTGTACGGTCCGGCACCCGCGGCCATGGACCCGCTGGCGAGCCCATCCCCACGGGAGCTCATGCCTGCAGCCCACTACCAAATGGCAAGCCGGCTTGGGCTGCAGTATGGCCCCAGTTTCCAGACCGTCCAGAGCGGTCTCTGCACCCCTGTCGGAGTGGACGCCGAGCTGCGCAGCACCCTGCCCAACGACCTGCATTCCCGTCTGTTCCTGGATCCCGGTATGCTGGACGGGGCCCTGCAACTGTTTATCGACCTACTGGCAGGCGAGCCCCGGCAGGGAACGTCCGCCTTTGTACCGGTGCGCATTGAACGCCTGGATTACTGGCCACAGCGAGATACCAAAGTCAGCGCCCGGGTGCGCCTGGATCGGCGCTCACCCCATTCGCTGCTGGCTCGGCTTCAGCTCATTGACCCCCGTGGACTTGTGACCCTGAATGTCCACGGCGTGCGGCTGCAGGAATTGCGCCTGCCGGGCAAACAGGAAGCAGTACCACGCTATTTTACCCGCAATCTGGTGGCCCTGGACCGTGCCGAAAGCAGCACCCCTTTACAATTGCCAGCCATTGCCACGTGCTGCAGAGATCTGCTGCAGGGCAGCCCCATCCTGACCCGGCGGCGCGAAGAGTTCCTGCCACTGCTCCACAGCTACCTGCAGATGGACGAGGGGGAGCAGGCGGGGGCATTGTGGCAGACCCTCCTGCAGGACTACCCGGAAAGCCTGCCCTGGACGGTAGCGGCAGGCCGTTGGAAACTGCGACGGCAGGGCCTTGGTGAAGGCGACGATCCCCTCCTGACCGGGGATTGGTGGCGACGGGATCTGGAGGCCTATCTGGCAGATCTGGCGGAGGTCCTGGCCAACTGGTTGAGCGATCAGACACCGCGGCAGCGAGTCTACAGCATTGCCGAATTTAGCGATGCTGGCTGGCAGTTACTGCCCCGGCTGGAGAGCAATTCGGCGCGTTTCCGCCGCTGTGGATTGCGCCCGGCGATGCTGGAGGATGAGCGGGTG
Source organism: Acidithiobacillus sp. TH-A67 (assembly GCF_057473545.1). Classification (NCBI taxonomy): domain Bacteria; kingdom Pseudomonadati; phylum Pseudomonadota; class Acidithiobacillia; order Acidithiobacillales; family Acidithiobacillaceae; genus Acidithiobacillus; species Acidithiobacillus sp. TH-A67. Next base: position 25,693 of record NZ_JBYCKU010000054.1, on the reverse strand, counting down.
GATTGGCCGGTGCATAACTTGCAACAGGTGCCGGAGCATCTCCGGGGCTTCGATCTGCTGGTGCTGCATACCGACCCGCTGCAACCCGGCGCCTGGGACGATCTGCTACAACAGGCCAGAGCCTTGCTTCGTCCACAGGGGATCGTGCTGCTGGCGGGAACCTCTCCGCTGCACAACGAGTTATCCAACGGCTTTTTCCTGCCCCCGGCAGAACTGGAGGAAGCCGCCCGCGCTCTGGGTTGGGAAACAACCCTTCTCCAAACCCGGGAAGAACCGGCTTGGATTCTTCTGCTGCAGGCCCCGCAATGCGGCCTGCGGCAGGAGTGGCAGTCCATTGCATTGCTGGGCGCTATACCGGAGGCGTTACCCACGGCCCTGCAGAAGCTGGACGCGCCATACCGGCAGTGGTTACCCGATGAATTCACCGCTGCATCCCTGCACGAGGAGGCTCCCGCCGTTCTGCTCTTCGCACCGTCGCTGCGCGATCCTGACCTGAACTCTCCTAGTGCAGTCATCGCCACCGCCGTCCTGGAACTACGAGCGATATTGCGGAGTTGTCGGGAGCATTCCGCGTCGCTGCGCGTCGACCTGCTGCTGCCCGGCGCATTGCAGTCACGGGGAAGACAGACTGAGAATGCCGTCGCCGCCGCTCTGGCCGCTTTCGTGCGTTCTCTCGCCAATGAGTGGACGGACCTGAGACTGCGCATTTTGGACAGCCTGGCCGATTCCCAGCAATCTGCCGAAGCCCTGGCCCACGAGATTCTCGAAGCCGACAACGAAAGCGAAATTTTCCTCGGTGCCGATGGCCACCGCCAGGTTTTGCGGGTACATGAATGGCACGACGTGGCTGCCGTTCCTAGCGGACAGATCCAGTATCTGAACAATGCCCGCGCCGGACAGTTGCGCTACCTTGCCTGGGAAACGCGATCTTCCCCCGCGGCATTACCTGGGAATTCTGTCGAAGTCGAGACCATGGCAGCAGGGCTCAACTTTCGCGATGTGATGTATGCCCTGGGACTGGTGGGCGACGAGGCGCTGGAGGCGGGCTTTGCCGGCCCAGGACTGGGGCTCGAGTTTGCCGGCACGGTGCGGCGCGTCGGCCAAAACGTATCGCGTTGGCGGGTGGGCGACCGGGTGTTGGGATTCGCCCCACGCAGCCTGGCCAATCGGGTTCTGACCCCGGAGCATGCCTTGGCGGCGATCCCGAAAGGACTCGACTGGGTTGCGGCAGCCGGTCTGCCCACCGCCTTCTTCACCGCCTGGTATGGCCTGATCGAGCTGGGACGCATGGCCCGCGGCGAGCGGGTGCTCATCCATGGTGCTGCCGGCGCCGTCGGCCTCGCGGCCATCCAGATCGCCCAGCTGCGGGGCGCAGAAATCTTTGCTACCGCCGGCTCCGCCGCCAAGCGGGACTTCCTGCGCCTACTGGGCGTGCACTACCTCTATGACTCGCGCAGTCTGGACTTCGCCGACGCCATCCTGGCGGACACCGAGGGCGAAGGCGTCGATTTGGTACTCAACAGTCTCGCCGGCGAAGCGATGGACCGCAGCCTGCGCCTGCTCAAGCCCTTTGGACGCTTTCTGGAACTGGGCAAGCGGGATTTTTACAACGATACCCTTCTGGGGCTGCGCCCTATGCGCAATAACCTGAGCTACTTCGGCATCGACGCCGACCAGCTCCTTGCCCTCCATCCGCAGCGGACGCAAGCGATCTTTACGCAATTGTTGGAAGCCTTCGTGCGGCAAGAACTCGTGCCACTTCCCAGCACCGTATTTGCCAGCCATGCAGCCCCTGACGCCTTCCGTTACATGCAGCAGTCCCGGCAGATCGGCAAGATCGTCATCGACACCCACGGACCTTTCCTGCCGCATCCGGCGCCGGCGCCGCTTGTCCCCACGCCTCTGCAGCTCGATCCCGAGGGCGTGTATGTGATCAGTGGCGGAAGCTCGGGCCTGGGCTTGGCAACGGCGCAACGCCTCCTCCTTCGTGGTGCGCGCAAGCTTGCGCTCCTCTCTCGTCAAGGCAACCTGGATCCGGAAGCCGAAAGAGCTTTGCAGCCGTACGAGTCGACTGCGGAAATTCGCGTACGCGCTGTGGATGTGCGCGACCGCGCTGCCGTCGCCACGCTCTTCACCGAACTCGCCGCCTGGGGATCGGTGCGGGGCATCATCCACGCCGCTGCGGTCATTGCGGATGCCCTGGTGGAGCAACTACAGGATGACGCACTGGCCAGGGTTCTGGAACCGAAGGTGGATGGTGCGCGGCACCTACACGAGCTGAGCAAGGGTCAGCCGCTGGACTTTTTTGTGCTCTACTCTTCCATTGCCAACTTGCTGGGCAATGTAGGACAAGGCGCGTATGTGGCCGCGAACGCCGCTCTGGAGGCCTTGGCACGTCACCGACACGCGCTGGGGGTACCGGCCACTACCCTGCAGTTTGGACCCATTGCCGATGTAGGCTACCTGACCCGGCACCGAGAAACCCAGGAACTTTTGCAGCGCCGCTTGGGCGGCCGTGCCATTTCTGCCAGCCAGGCACTAGACGCCATGGAGTGGGCCATTGCCCAGAACCTCCCGGAGCTGGCGGTGGCCGATCTTCACTGGCAGGTGCTGCGCACGTCCTTGCCTTGGGTGCAAGGGTGCCCCTACGAAGAGCTCGACCAGGAGCCCGCTGGCAGCAAGGTTGCGAGCAGTCAGCACGACTGGCGTACCGAGCTTATCTCTTTGTCCAGAGAGGAGGCATTGGTGCATTTGCAGGGCTGGATTACTGCGGAGGTAGCGCAGATCCTGCGACTGCCTGCCGAACAGATCGATCCACGCAAGAAACTGACAGATCTCGGTTTCGATTCCTTGATGGGCATGGAGCTTGTCATGGCGCTGGAGGAGCGAACGGGTTTGAAGATCCCCGCCTTTATCCTGAGTGAGGAGCCCACGGTTTTTGCTCTGTCTCAGCGCTTGTTGGCTGAGTGGCGCGAAGAGCAGAGCGCTCCCAGCGGCGAGGAGCAGGTTTTGGATATGGCACGCCGGCATGGCGTGGCCGGGGAATATGCCGGCCGGTCGGCGGCAAGCGAGGTCTGATCTGTGCGTCGCTTGAGTGCCGAAGAAAAGGCTGAACTGCTGCGGGAATCCTCTATTCCCCAACGGATCACCGCAGAGCCGCCCCGCCCGGATCAGAGCGACAGGCGTACGGACCTGCGCAGCACTCCGGGTTATCAGCAGGTTTCCCTGATGCGCCAGGGCGCTGCGCAGTTCGGCGTCGCCAGCCCGTTCTTTCGTCTGCGCGCGGGAAGTTCCGCCGCGCATAGCCACATTGCAGGGCGGGAACTGATCAATTTTTCCAGTTACAACTACCTGGGACTGGCGGGCCACCCGGAAGTCAGCGCGGCGGCCAAAGCGGCCATCGACGAGTATGGAACTTCGGTATCTGCCAGTCGCATCGTCTCCGGCGAACGGCCCTTTCATCAGGCACTGGAGCGCGCGCTGGCAGATTTTTATGAGGTGGACGATGCCCTGGCTCTGGTCAGCGGCCATGCTACCAACGTCAGCGTGATCGGGCAGCTCTTGGGGCCCAGGGATCTGATCCTGCACGACGAGTATGCCCACAACAGTATCGTTCTGGGGGCAAAGCTCTCGGGAGCCCAGCGTCTTCCCTTTCCCCACAACGACTGGCAATCCCTGACGGAGCTGCTCCGCACCCACCGGCGGCAGGCGGAGCGCTGCCTGATCGCGGTAGAGGGGATTTACAGTATGGACGGCGATTACCCCGATCTCCCCCGCCTGCTGGAAATCAAAAAGCGCTTTGTCGCTTGGCTGATGGTGGATGAGGCGCATAGTCTTGGGGTATTGGGGCCCAGTGGTGGCGGCATCGCCAGCCATTTCTCCGTGGATGGCCGAGAAGTCGACATCTGGATGGGCACCTTGAGCAAGACCCTGGCGAGCTGCGGCGGCTTCGTTGCCGGCAGTCAGGAGCTCATCGATCAGTTACGCTACCTGGCGCCAGGATTTTTGTACAGCGTTGGTATGTCACCTGCCGATGGTGCCGCCGCCTTGCAAGCGCTGAAAATCCTGCAGCGGGAGCCCGAGCGGGTGAGCCGGCTGCAAAACAGCGGACAGCGCTTGCTGGAAGGTTTCCGAGAGATCAGCATCGACCCTGGACCCAGCCAGGGCTTCGCCATTGTTCCCTGGATCGTTGGCAGCTCTCTGCGCGCCGTGCAGCTTTCAGAGCAATTGCTGCAGGCGGGCATTGACGTGCAGCCTATCCTCTATCCCGCCGTTCCCGAGCGTCGCGCCCGTCTGCGCTTTTTTGTCAGCAGTGAACACAGCACCCAAGACATCGAGAAAACCCTGACCCAGGTCGCGGCCTTGGTCTAGCCCTCTCGGAACCCCGTGCAAAGGCTGAGTTTGTTGACAAAAAGGGGTACACTGAGCAAAACACTTCGAGGGGCTTATGAAACAATTCGACATCGCCGTCATTGGTAGCGGTCCCGGCGGATATCGTGCCGCCGTGCTGGGCGCCTTACGGGGTAAAAAGGTCGCCATCATCGAAAAAGACACCTGGGGCGGCACCTGCCTCAATCGCGGCTGTGTGCCCAAAAAAGACTGGCACGAAAGCGCCAAGTGGATCGAAAACAGTCGTTATTTTGCTGAGCGCGGAATCGTCGGTGCACGACTGCGTGGCGATATGGCACAAGCCTGGCAACATCAGCGCAAGGTCGTCGAGACTGTGCGCGAGAGCTACACGGATTACCTCAAGCGCTTGGGCGTGCAGCTCTACCAAGGGCTCGGCAGTTATCGTAGTGCGCACGAAATTACAATCCAGACCAACTCTGGCGAAGAAGTAATCCAAACACAGAGCAGCGTGATCGCCACCGGATCCGTACCGCATCTGCCCCAGAGTGCCCAGTTGCAGGCCGGCAAGATTCTGCACAGCGATATGCTCTTTGATGATGGCGTACCCGCGGGAGATCGGGTCATCATTGTCGGCGGCGGCGTGATTGGCACGGAGTTCGCCTATATCTTCACCCAACTGGGCAAGGAAGTACGCTGGCTGGTCAATTCTGCTCCCTTGCACCACCTGCGCTACTCGCCGCAAGCCAAGGATGCGCTCATGGACGCCCTCAAGGAACTCCAGATCGAAGCACGGCACGGCTTTGCGGTGACCGATTCCGGCGTCGATGATGGCAAGGCCTGGGTTGCCAATGGCGCCGGCGAGCGTGAATCGGCAGACTGGATACTCTTTGCCACCGGGCGTTCCGCCCATACTGCGGGGCTCGGCCTGGAAAACACCCAGGTTGCCACCGACGAGCGGGGCTTTGTGCAGACGGACGCGCACCTGGAAACGGCGGAAAGCAGCATTTACGCCATTGGCGACGTGGTCGGCCCGTACATGAACGCCAATCAGGCCCTGGCCGACGCCACCCTGGTGATCGACAATATCCTTAACGGCAACAGCCGCAAGCGCAGCCCGCTTTGGGTGCCAGAACTGGTGTATTCGGCGGTGGAACTGGCACGCATTGGCATGGATGAGGATGCTGCCGAGGACGAAGGCTTCGAGCCAGCAGTGGGTTTTGCCGCCTTCGAAACCTCACCGCGCGCTCTGGGTCAGGACGATACCCGCGGCTTCGCCCGCATCCTCGCCGACATGGACAGCGGAGAGCTGCTTGGCGGCGAAATCGTCGGGCGCGATGCCGGAGAGCTGATTCATCTGCTCTCCCAGGGCAGTGATCGCGAGGAGATCCTGCGGCGCATCGCCAACTCACCCGTCAATCATCCCGCCCGTGCCGAGGAACTGCTCAACGCCACCGAGACCCTGGCCGCACGCTGGGGGCTCGGGGAATTCATCTTCGCAGAGTGATCAGGTCAGCTGGATGGTACTGGCTGCGAGAAACTCCCGCGCCGCTGCGATTTCCTCTGGAACGATGCTGTGCCCCATCGGGTAGTCCCGGCGGGTCACTGCATAGCCTTGGCGCTGCAGGATCTCCTCGCCCCACTGTGCGTACTCCAGCGGTAGCACATCATCGTAGGTGCCGTGGCCCCAGAAAATGGGCGCCGCGTTGCCAGAAGCCAACGGGGTATCCTGACGTAAGGGCAGGTAACCACTGAACACCAGGACGGCGCGCGCAGCAAAACTCGCATGCAAGTGCAAATACAGGGATAAGGCTGCACCTTGGGAGAATCCACCCAAGATCAAGTCCCTACCGCGCATCACCGGTGCCAGTGCAGCGTGCAAGGACTGGGCGATTGCTTGCATCCCGGCGTCGTCTTCCGCCGAATCAGGGCCGAGGCCGAGAAGATCATACCAGGCTGGCATCACATAACCACGATTCAGGGTCACCGCCCGCCGTGGTGCATTCAGGGTCAACAGATAATAGCGCCGCTGCGGATCAAGAAGCTCCGCCACCGCCTGCATGTCCTCCTGACTGGCGCCGAGACCATGCAGCAACAACAAAACCGGGGCATCTGTCTGCGCTCCCGGTCGTTGCCAGGAACCCGGCGCCCAGTCGAGGGCAGGCAAAGAATCATCGGCCATGATCAGATTCTCTTTTCTGGCCGGGACCATCGATCGCCTCCAGCTTGCGATACAGGGTGCGTTCGCTCAGCCCCAACGAGCGGGCCAGACTGCGACGGTCCCCTGCGTGATGGACCCGAGCCCAGCGCAGGTAACGGGCCTCCAGTTCCTGCAACGGGACTACTGCCGAGAAATCTGCTGCCGGGGAGGCGTTCGCGGTGGTAGGCTCCTGCCGTAAAGTCGGGGGCAGATGCTCCGGCAGGATCGCCACATCATCGGTCAACAGTGCCGCGCGGTTCAGAATGTTACGCAGCTCTCGGACGTTACCCGGAAAGTCATATGCCAGCAGCAGCTCCAAGGCTTCTGTGCTCAAGCGCAGGCGCGGGTACCCCAGGTTGTGGAGCAGGGACCCCGCCAGTTGCGGAATATCTTCACGCCGCTCGCGTAAGGGCGGCAGAGTGATGGGGAAGGTGCTGATGCGGTAGTAAAGATCCTGGCGAAAAGTCCCTTCGCGCACCATCCGTTCTAGATCGCGATGGGTGGCCGAGATCAATCGGAATTTGGAACGGATCGGCTCGATGCCGCCAACCCGCCGAAACGTCCCGCTTTCCAGCAAGCGCAAAAGCTTGACCTGCAGAGGCAGAGGGATGTCGCCAACCTCGTCGAGAAACAAGGTCCCGCCATTCGCTGCCTCCGCAAGGCCGATTTTCCGACTATGGGCACCCGTAAAGGCACCTCTCTCATGGCCAAAGAGCTCGCTCTCGAACAGCGTCTCGGAAAGCCCCGAGCAATCCAGCACCACGAAAGGCCCCTGCGCCCTCTGACTTGCCCGATGTGCCATGCCAGCGGCAAGCTCCTTACCCGTTCCGGATTCACCAAGTAAAAGTATTGGCACATCACTCGGGGCGGCCCGGTGCAATGCGCGGGAAAGCTCCTGCATCCGCGCGCCCTGTCCCACCAGCCCATCGGTAGAGGTACTCTGCTCTATCAGCGGGGTAAGGAGCTCGAGGAAATAGGCGGGTTTGCCATCGGCGTTGCGTATCGGGAACAAGTCCACCTGCAGGGCGCGACCATCATGCAAGCGCAGCGCATGCGCCGCCTCGTTACTCTGCTGGCAACGCGCCATCGGACATTCATTACCAGCGTCATCACAGAACACCCCCGCGGTACGCAGGATCTCGTCGCAATGCCGCCCCTGCAGCGGCTTACCATCGCCAAACTGTTTGCGATACGCCTGGTTGGCGGCAAGCACCGTATGGTCTGCCTCGAGCAAAACAGCAGGCAATGCAAAACAGTCGAGCAGCGAGGTCAGTTCCGGACGCAATTGTTTGAGCATCGACAATCCCCCCTAGCGGCAGTGCTCTGCCAATTATAGCAGCTCTGCCAAATGATTCTGCCATTTTTGGCAGTTTTTCTCTGCCGTCACCCTTACCAATCGAGCTTCGTCCGGACCACGCCAAAGTACATCAGCCATCCCTAGGGATCAACCAGAAATTCCGACATTGGCATAGTCTTTGCTGAATATCTCTGCAATAGTTACGAGGCTCATCTCATGATTTTTCGTCAGATCTGCTCCGAGAAAGAGGGTTCTCTCGCCTACATCCTGGGCGATTCGATCACCCGTGAGGCGGTGGTGATCGATGTTGCCGAGCCCCATCTACCGGCGGTCGAGGAATTTTTGCGTAGCCGGGGCTTACAACTGCGCCTCATCCTGGTCACCCACTGGAACGTCAGCCACGAGAAAGCTGCCGAGACCCTGCGCGAACACTGGGGGGGCAGACTTGCCGCCCACGAGAGCATCGTTGCGGCCAGTGTCGACATGCGTATTCGTGATGAGGACGTGCTATATTTTGGTGAGGAGTCCCTGCGGGTATTTCATACCCCCGGTCTCACTCCATGCGCCTTAATGTATGCTTGGAATGATCGCCTCTTCACCGGAGAAACGATCTTGGTACGCGGTCTGCATCCAAAGCTGCGGCGGCAGGCCAAAGCTCGCTTGCTTGCCAGACTGCACACCCTGCTGGAGCATTTTCCTGAAGAAACTCTCCTCTATCCGGGAGCAGAGAATCAGGGCCGCCGCCTGAGCAGCATCGAAGAGTTTCGCCGCCGCAGCCAGCTTGGTACTGGCGGGGATTCTGCAGGTCTCTTGCATCGATACAGTCAGTTGTTACCAAAAAAAAATGTCGCAAAACAAGGGGAAAAAGTGCGGGCAGAAAAAAATCTGCACCGTTATGGGCCGGGACAGGACGTACCGGCGTCTTCGTAGGAGGTAGTTCATGGATATGCTGATTAATCCGACGGTCGTCGAGCTGTCACGCTTGCAGTTTGCGTTGACAGCTCTCTACCACTTTCTTTTCGTACCCCTGACCCTGGGGCTCACCTTCATTCTCGCCACCATGGAAACGGTATACGTGGTGACCGGGAAGCAGATCTATAAGGAGATGACCCAGTTCTGGGGCAAGCTCTTCGCCATCAACTTTGCGCTCGGTGTCGCCACCGGCCTGACCATGGAGTTCGAGTTTGGCACCAACTGGTCCATGTACTCGCATTTCGTGGGCGATATCTTTGGCACCCCCCTGGCGATTGAAGGACTCATGGCCTTTTTCATGGAGTCTACCTTCGTCGGCGTCATGTTCTTCGGCTGGGATCGCATGTCGCCCAAGGCGCATCTGGTGGTCACCTATCTGGTCGCCCTAGGTTCCAACCTCTCCGCCTTGTGGATCCTGATCGCCAACGGCTTCATGCAGGACCCGCGGGGCGGCACCTTCGATCCCAACACCATGCGCATGCAGTTCACCAGCTTCGTGGGGCTGATCTTCAACCCCGATGCCCAGGCGAAGTTTGTGCATACCTCCATCGCCGGTTTTGTCACTGGCTCGATGTTCGTCATGGCAGTATCAGCGTACTACCTGCTGACCAAGAAACGTCGGGATATCGCCCTGCGTTCTTTCCGTCTGGCGGCCATCTTCGGCGTGATCTCCACGGTCGGTGTCATCACCCTTGGTGATGCCCTGGGGTATATCGACGCCCACGCGCAGCCAACCAAGCTGGCGGCCATGGAAGCCATTTGGGAAACCAACCCGCACACGGTCTCGGCATCTTGGAATTTGATCGCATTCCCCAGTCGAACAGAGCAAAAAAACGTGTTTGAGATCGGCATTCCTTACGTGTTGACCCCGTTATTGACCCATTCCGAGGACACCGTCATCCCCGGCATCAAGAACCTGGAACAGGATGCCAAGCCGCACATCGAAAATGGCATCAAGGCGATGATTGCCCTCAAGGCCTACAATGCCGATCACAACGACACGGCAGCGCTGGCAACCTTCAAGCAGTATGAGAAAGACATGGGCTATGGCTTCCTGGCCAAGGAATTTGCCCCGGATCAGGATCTCGCCAAGGTCAACGCCAGCAACCTGCCGAGCGTGCTCGACAAGACGGCCAAGGCGACCATTCCCAACGTCTGGGTCGAGTTCTGGGCGTTCCGTCTGATGGTGGCAGCCGGCTTCTTCATGCTGGTGCTCTTTGCCTTCGCGGCCTACTACAGCCTCAAGAACGAGATCGAGAAACACCCGTTGTTCCTCAAGATCGCCTTGTGGAGTGTGCCGTTGCCCTGGATCGCCTGTGAATTCGGCTGGATTACGGCGGAGAATGGCCGTCAACCCTGGACCGTCTATGGTTGGCTGCCGACCTTCGTATCGGCCTCCAGTCACAGCGTCAGCTACATGATCTTCTCTCTCATCGGCTTTGTACTGCTCTATAGTACCTTCATTGCGGCAGAGCTCTACCTGATGTTCAAGTATGCGCGTCTGGGGCCGCAGGAAAGCCATCATCATGGAGAGGAACCGGCGGCAGGTGGTGGTATGGCAGGCAAGCCGGCCTTTGCCAAGTCGAGCATGAACCGGTCCTGAGCAGCAGCATTGGCGAGGCCCGCGCCTCGCCGCACAAGGAGCAGATAATGGATGCATATGTTTTTCTGAAAGTCTTGTGGTGGTTACTCTTGGGCGTTCTGCTCATGGGCTTGGCCATCATGGTGGGTATGGATATGGGTGTCGGCGCGCTGATGCGCTTTGTCGGCAAAACCGATGGCGAGCGGCGTGAGGCCCTGAACATCGTCGGGCCGCACTGGGACGGCAATCAGGTCTGGTTCATTCTGGGTGGTGGCGCCATTTTTGCGGCCTTCCCCAGCCTCTATGCCACTTCCTTTTCGGTCTTTTACATCGTCATGATTCTGCTGCTGTTTAGCATGATCATGCGCCCGGTGGCCTTTGAGTATCGCTCCAAGGTTCCCACCGAGAAATGGCGCAACACCTGGGACTGGGTTTTCCTGATTTCTGGTGCCCTACCCATGATCATCTACGGCGCGGCCATCGGGAATATCCTCGAGGGCGTCGGATTCCACTTTGGCTGGGATGGCCAGTACTACCAGACTGAGTCCTTCATCTGGTACCTGCTGAATCCCTTCGCAATTCTCTGTGGTGTACTGGCGCTGACTATGGCCATCTATCAGGGCTCTGCCATGCTGATGATTCGTGGTGTCGACCCAATCTACAGCCGTGCCAAGAAGATCGGCTCGGTGGCGGGCGTGTTGAGTGCCATCCTTTTCGTCGTCGGCGGCATCTGGATCTCTGCCAAGACCGGCTATGTGCTGCATGATGCGGACCCGAGCATGCCTGCCAATATCTCAGCGGCGCAGAACGTGACCCGTGAGGCAGGGGCTTGGCTCAACAACTACCATAGTGCGCCGATCCTGTGGATCGTCCCCTTGATCGGCATCCTGGCCATGCTGGCTGGCTCCTTTGCCATGCGGGCACAGAAGGCTGGCTTGGCTTGGTGGTTAGGCGCCATTTCCTGGATCAGCATCCTGGGTACGGTGGGCATCTCGATGTTCCCCTTCCTCATGCCCTCCAGCGACAACCCGGCGCAGAGCATCACCGTCTGGAATGGTACGGGTAGCCAGTACAACCTGATCTGGATGACGATCTTCACCGCAATCTTCGTCCCCACGATCCTGGCGTACACCACCTGGTGCTTCAATGTCATGCGCGGCAAGGTCAAGGCACCTGCCGCCAGTGACGACCACGCGTACTGATAGGAGGCCAATATGAAAGGCTTGCTGACATTTATTACCGGTTTCGTAATTCTCGCCTTCGCTCTATTTTTGGCGGTGATTACCGGCGACTATGGCCCCTGGTACTTTGCCTGGCTGGTAGGTACCACGATGATCGTTCTGATTTCCGCTTCTGGCGCGGCGATGTTCGACCGCCAGGATGAAGAGCTGAATCAGAAAGGCATCTCTTCACGCTAGGAGGCGACCATGCATTACACGGATCTGGAAGACATCATCTTCTTTTTGCCATTGGTCTACCTGAGCATTGCCGGGATCATGTATCTCTATACCCGCAAGCGCTTCAAGTAGTCACGAGTTCCATCGGTAGCGTATCCTTGGGGCCTTCGGGCCCCTTTTTTTATTGGAGGAAATCATGCCTCAATTTGCCATCTGGCAGTTTTTTCACTTGGTTGCGCTGTTCTACTGGATCGGCGGGCTGGTGTTCCTCGGTTTTTACCTACTGCCGCGCTGGCTGCGCCTGGAGCATACGCCCCAGTCCTGGCACTCGCTTGCGCAAGCCATCCAGGCCTTCTCTTTCGGGGGAATCTTCGCTGCTCTGCTCCTGCTGCTGAGCGGTTACGCCATGGTGAGCAGTATCGGCGGCTTTGGCAGCCTCGGGGTGGCGGTGTGGATCATGGTCGTGCTGGGGACGATTGCCGCCCTCGGCGCCTTTCACCTCGCCTTTGCACCAATGAAGCGTCTACGCCGCGCCCTGACTGGACAGGATTGGGCAGCGGCGGCGAAGGCGCTGCGCGGTTATGGGCTCTTCGCCCGTTTCCTTGCCGCCCTTGCCCTTATCCTGACCTTTGTCGGGGTGCTCGGCGTTTATCTCTGAGCCAAGGCTCAGGATTTGAGATAGATGTTCTTACCGAGGCGCTGAAAGTCCGCCGATTTCTCGCGCATTCCCTGCTCCGCGTACTCCTGCAAATCCTGCGTGATCTTCATCGAGCAGAAATGGGGACCGCACATGGAGCAGAAGTGCGCGAGTTTGGCGCCTTCCTGGGGCAGGGTCTCATCGTGATAGGCCTGCGCCTTTTCCGGGTCGAGACCCAGATGGAACTGATCCCCCCAGCGGAATTCGAAACGCGCCTTGGACAAGGCATTGTCGCGCACCTGCGCACCGGGATAGCCCTTGGCCAGATCTGCGGCATGGGCGGCGAGCTTGTAGGCCATCACCCCTTCGCGCACATCTTCCTTGTCCGGCAGGCCCAGGTGCTCCTTGGGCGTGACATAACAAAGCATGGCAGTACCGTACCAACCGATCTGCGCAGCCCCGATAGCGCTGGTGATGTGATCATAGCCCGGCGCAATGTCCGTCGTCAGCGGTCCCAAAGTATAAAAAGGCGCCTCGAAGCAGTGCTGTAGCTCTTCTTCCATGTTGGCGCGAATGCGTTGCATGGGTACGTGCCCCGGTCCCTCGATCATCACCTGTACGTCGTGCTGCCAGGCGATCTGGGTAAGTTCACCGAGGGTATGCAGTTCGGCAAACTGGGCCTCGTCGTTGGCGTCGGCAATCGATCCTGGGCGCAATCCGTCACCCAGCGAGAAGCTGACATCATAGGCCTGCATGATCTCGCAGATCTCGGCAAAGTGAGTGTAGAGGAAATTTTCCTGGTGGTGCGCCAGACACCATTTGGCCATGATCGAACCACCGCGGGAGACGATGCCCGTCAGACGATTGGCCGTCAGCGGCACATAGCGCAGCAAGACCCCCGCATGGATGGTGAAATAGTCCACCCCCTGCTCCGCCTGCTCGATGAGGGTATCGCGGAACAATTCCCAGGTCAGCTCTTCGGCCTTGCCATCGACCTTTTCCAGCGCCTGATAAATGGGCACCGTGCCAATGGGCACCGGCGAGTTGCGCAGAATCCATTCCCGCGTTTCGTGGATGTGCTTGCCGGTGGAAAGATCCATGACCGTATCGGCCCCCCAGCGGATGGCCCAGACCATCTTCTCTACCTCTTCGGCAATGGAGCTGCTGACCGCCGAGTTGCCGATGTTGGCATTGATCTTGACGCGAAAATTGCGGCCAATGGCCATGGGTTCGAGTTCGGGATGATTGATGTTGGCGGGGATGATCGCCCGACCTGCGGCAATCTCCTCCCGCACAAATTCCGGCGTGTAGCGTTCTGGTAATTTTGCCCCGAAGTTTTCGCCGGGATGACTGCGGAACAACTCCGGATGGGTCGCGCGCAGCTGCTCCAGGTTCTCATTTTCGCGGATGGCGACATACTCCATCTCAGGGGTGATGATGCCAAGCCGCGCCGCATGCATCTGCGACACATTCCCGCCCGGTGCCGCGCGGCGGATCTCGGCGCGGCGCTGAAAGCGGATGGCAGCGGTCTTGGGATCTTCCTGGCGCTGGCGACCATAGGCAGATGAGGGCTCGATGCTGTGCACCAGCGTATCCGGAAAGACCCAGGACCAGTGCCAGCGCTGCGGCGTCAGACCCGCGCGGATATCGATATTCACCGCCGGATCGGTGTACGGCCCGCTCACGTCATAGACGGGAATAGCGGGGTTCTGCACTAGGGAATCATCCCGCTGCCGGGTTGGAGTTTGGTCGATCTCGCGGTGGGGCACGCGCAGCTCGGGGAAGAGCGTGCCGGAGGTGTAGCACTTCCGCGATCCAAGAATGGGGCCGGTAGTTACTTCGCTATCGCTCGGAAGAGTATTGACGTCCTGCGGACGAGTTGCCATGGCGTTGCTCCTTTTGCAATCCGCGAACGCCAGGAACTGGCCGCTTCCCTACGCCGGTCTGAACCGGATCAGGTTCCAAGGGTACTTCTCAGCCCCAGTCGGGACGCCCCTAGCGTTCTCCAAGCCTTGAGAATAGCGACAAAGGCCAAGGGAAAGCAAGGACTGAGAGACCAAGTCATTCGCAAGGGCTATGTCTCGGTCTTGGCTACCTTTGTCGCCGCCGCACTAAAGCACGACAAGCATGGGACCGCGCCGCAGGAAATTCACGCGCTAGCCGGGCCATAATCAATCCTCAACTCCGACAAACCCTCCCCAAAAGGGCAATATTAGATTGGCTAGGTACTCGCAGATGCGGCTCTCCGCTTTGTAGAGCTATTTCCACCTTTTCTGCACAACCGCCCATTCCGTGTTGGATCATTCGGCCTCGGCTTGCAAAGATTCGTAGCCGCTGCACACTAACCAACCCGTCTTCTATGGGGCAACTGCGCTACACTGACAAGACAATATGTCTGCCTCATCAACGGAAATATTATGCAGGTGCTGATCGTCCCCGACCACTTCAAGGGTTGTCTGACGGCGGGCGAGGCCGCTGCCGCCATGCAAGCGGGTTTTTGTGACATATTCCCCGATTGGCAGTATCAGCGCTTGCCCCTTGCCGATGGCGGCGAGGGTACCCTGGATCTGCTTTTGCAGGTACTACCGGGAACACGGGTCGCGACCGTAGTGCACGATCCACTTGGTCGCGAGATCCAAGCACACATTGGTATCGTCGACGGTGGTCACACCGCCATCCTCGAGATGGCGCAAGCTAGCGGCCTGCTGCTTTTGGATGCCAAGGAGAGAGATCCGTTGCGCACCGCAAGCACAGGCACCGGCGAGATGATTCGTGCCGCGCTCGATCAGGGTTGTCAAAAAATCGTGATGGGCATTGGAGGAAGCGCAAGCAATGATGGCGGCATGGGCCTACTCTCGGCCTTGGGAATTCGCTTTTACGATGTCGAGGGGCAAGTCCTGCCCCCCTGCGGCGCCGCCCTGGCGCAAGTGCGTTCCATCGACGCTAGTCGTCTCGACGAGCGTTTGCAGAACTGCGGTGTTGAGATCATCTGCGACGTCGATAGCCCCCTGCTGGGAGACTCCGGCGCGACGCGGATGTTCGGCCCGCAAAAGGGAGCCGACCAGATTGCGATTGAAGTGCTGGAAAGCGGTATGAAAAATTTCGCGGACTGCATTGAGCACAGTATCGGCCGAGACATCCGTCACATCCCGGGCAGTGGTGCCGCCGGTGGCGTGGGTGCCGCCTGCCTCGCCTTCCTGGGTGCCCGATTGCGTCCTGGCATCGACAGCATTGCCGATCTCATCGATCTCGATGAAAAAATCTGCGCCGCCGACTTGGTTCTCACCGGGGAAGGCCGCATCGACGCCCAGACCATTCGCGGCAAGACGATTGCGGGTATCGCCAAACGCTGCCAGCGCCTAGGGAAGCCGCTGATTGTCCTGGCCGGATCGCGCTCCGGCGAGACCGATGTGTTCCGGGAGCTGGGGGTGGATGTGATTCTCACCAGTCTTCCTCGCCTGGGAGAAGAGACCGAGCTATTCCGGGAGGGAGCCGATCACTTGCGCGAGACAGCGCGGAATACGGCGGCACTGCTACGCTTGGGTGGGCGACTGTCTCTCACCAGCGCCCAAATTTTCGGGTAAGGCGTCGGCCAACAGTTCTAGCCAGTGTCGCACGGGCACAGCTGCCTCTTGCTGTAAGTGCAGCTGACAACCCACATTGGCGGTGGCAATGCAATCGGGCGCTTTTGCCTCCAGACAGGATAACTTGCGCTCGCGCAACTCCTTTGCGAGATCGGGCTGTAGCAGGGAGTAACTGCCAGCCGAACCACAACAGAGGTGAGCGTCCGCCACCGGTACCAGATCATAGCCAACGCGCTGCAACAGGGTTTCAATTTTTCCAGATATTCTCTGGGCATGCTGCAACGAGCAGGGAGAATGGAAGGCTACCTTCCTCTGGTGGGGAGCAAAGCTGGGAAATTCAAATTTTTCTGCGAGCAGCCACTCGCCGGGATCACGAGCCAATTCGGCAATGCGCCGGGCCTTTTCGGCGTAGGCGGGATCATGCTGCAAGGCTTGGCCATATTCCTTGACCATTGCCCCACAGCCGCTGGCACTCACGAGAATGGCCCGCGCGCCCTGCTCTATCCAGGGCCACCAGGCGTCGATATTACGCCGCATGAAGCCGAGCGCCTCCTCTTCCGCACTCAGATGCAAGCTGAGGGCACCACAGCAGCCGGCCGCGGCGGGAACCCGCCAGGGAATTTGCAGGTAATCGAGAATCTTCTGCAACGCAAGATTGGTGGCCGGCGTGCTGACACTTTGCACGCAACCTGCCAGCAACAGCACCCGAGCTTGCTCGGAACCCTGGTGATTCGTCGCAGCGGTCGACGCAGGGCAGTCGGGAATCCTTCGCGCCCAGTCCTCTCGCAGCACCTCCTTGACCCGTTGCGCGATCTGCAAGAATGGGCGCAGGCGCTGTGGATACGGGATGATGCTACGCAACAACGCGCGCTGCAGGCGCTCACTTGCCGGTCGATCGAGATGCGGCTTCAGATTGCGGCGGCCAATCTCCACCAGGCGTGCGTAGCGCACACCGGAGGGACAGGTCGTTTCGCAGGCGCGACAGAGCAAACAGCGATCCAGATGGGTCAGGCTTTCACTGCTGGTCGGCGCCCCTGCCAGAAACTCCTTGATGAGATAGATGCGTCCGCGCGGCCCATCGAGCTCGTCGCCCAGGATCTGATAGGTAGGACAAGTAGCCGTGCAGAAACCGCAATGTACGCAGCTACGCAAAATCGCCTTGGCCTCGATCATATCCTCGTCATTGTGGAAATTCGGGGCGATCTCACATTGCATTTTTCACCTCACAAATCCGCATAGAGGCGGCCAGGATTGAGAATGTGCCGTGGATCCATGGCGTCTTTGACGCGTCCGTGCAAGATACGAAGAGGCTCAGACAGTGGAGGCAGGGGATGCGGGTTCGGTGCGCCCCGATACTGAATGGCATAGCCATTTCGACTGGCCGTCTGCGCGCGGATCTCTTCCGCACTGGCATCGCCGCGCAGCCAACGGATACTGCCACCCCATTCCAACAGTTGCGGCAATTCCATCAGTACAGGCGGGGTACCGGTTGGCAGTGCCAGGCGCCACAGGGCTGATCCCGGAGCAAAAAATGGAAGTTGTTGATCCCGTAGCTGCGCCCAGAACTGTGTTGCTTCGGCGGGCAGGAGTAGATCCCCGCCCACGCACGCGCGTAGACCGGCAAGGGCGGACTCCGCGCCAGAAAAACGCAGATAGAGTTGCCCGTCCATCCAGGCAGAGGCGCTCAAGGGGATCGGCTGGGCCTCCCAACGCTGCATTTCTTTGATTGCCGCGGCCATTTGGCGCTCCTGCACGAAGGTCATGTGCCGCGCCGGGAGGGGCAAGACCTTGAGACTGAGTTCGAGCAATACCCCAAGGCTACCCTGGGCGCCCACCATCAGCCGCGAAAGATCGTAGCCGGCCACGTTCTTCATGACGTGCCCACCAAAGCGCAGATCTTGCCCGCGCCCATCCAGGATTCGTACCCCCAGCAGGTGGTCGCGCGCGGAACCGGCGTACGGTCGCGCCGGGCCGGAAAAGCCGCAGGCGACAACCCCACCAATGGTAGAGTCTTCGCCATGACAGGGCGGCTCAAAGGCCAAGGTCTGTCCCTGCCCGGCAAGGGTTTCCTGCAGTTCGCGCAACCGAGTTCCGGCGCGCACCGTCACATAAAGCTCCGCCGGTTGGTAATCGACAATCCCGCTATGTTCGCGCAGATCGAGTTCGGCGTCGGCGTCTACCGGACGACCATAAAAAGACTTAGTAGTACCTGCACGAATACGCAGTGGGCGCTGGGCGGCATAGGCATCCTGGACCTGCTCCTGCAAGCGCCCAGTGATATCCATCTCAAAAGCGCTCCAGCTCGGGAAATGGCAGGACGCCCCCATGCACATGCATGGCCCCCAACTCGGCACAACGGTGCAGGGTCGGTATGGCTTTCCCGGGGTTCAGGCGTCCTTCGGGATCAAAGGCTCCCTTGATCCGATGCATGGTCTCCAGCTCTGCAGCGGAAAACTGTACACACATGCTATCCAATTTCTCCACCCCTACCCCGTGTTCTCCGGTGATGCTGCCGCCTACCTCCACGCACAGGGCAAGGATCCGCTGACCAAAAGACTCCGCGGCAGCAATCTGCCCCGCTGCATTGGCATCGTAGAGAATCAGAGGATGCAGATTGCCATCGCCAGCGTGGAAGACGTTCGCTACTGCGAGCCCGATTTCCTCCGACCATCGGGCGATCTGCTCCAGGACCTCAGCCAGGCGCCCGCGCGGGATGGTGCCGTCCATACAGTAATAATCCGGCGCCATACGGCCCACAGCAGGGAAAGCCGCCTTACGTCCTTTCCAGAGCAGGGCACGGGTATCCGGGTCTCGGGCTACGCGGATGCTGTCCGCCCCTTGGCGGCGCAGAATCTCCTCGACCAAAGCAACACTTTCCACCAATTCCTCCGCACTCCCATCGAGTTCACAGAGCAAAATAGCAGCAGCATCGCGCGGGTAGCGGGCATGCACAAAATCTTCGGCCGCCTGGATGGCCAAGCGATCCATCATCTCCAGTCCGGCAGGGATGATGCCAGCAGCGATAATGGCACTGACGGCATCCGCGGCAAGGCTGAGCTCGGCAAAGGCGGCCAGCAGAACTACGGTGTTTTCGGGGACAGGCAGCAGCCGTACCGTGACTTCCACCACGATACCCAGTAACCCTTCGGAACCGATGAACAAGGCGAGGAGATCATAGCCGGGTACATCCGGCGTCAGTCCACCGAGATGAAGGACTTCTCCATCGGCAGTGAGTACCTCCAAGGCGAGGACATTATGTACCGTCAGTCCATACTTGAGACAATGCACGCCACCCGAATTTTCCGCCACATTTCCACCAATACTACAGGCAATCTGCGAAGAGGGATCGGGGGCATAATAGAAGCCAAAGGGTCGCACCGCCTCGCTGATGGCCAGATTGCGCACCCCCGGCTGGACGCGAGCAGTCCGATTTTCCAGATCGATATCCAGGATGCGATTCATCCGCGCCAAAGATAAAAGCACCGCGCCTGCCACCGGCCGCGCACCCCCGGAGAGTCCGGTACCGGCTCCGCGCGGAACGACCGGAATCTGATATTGCCGACACAGGCGCAGAAGAGTCTGTACCTCCTCGCGATCCTGCGGCAGAACCACGCATAGGGGCAGTTCCCGCAATACCGAAAGCCCGTCACACTCGTAGGGTTGCAAGGATTCCCGGCCACTGCGCACCCGCTCGGCAGGCAGGGCCGCGGCCAGCGCCCGCAGAAAATCCTGCTCTGCCGGGGTATGCGTAGCCTCTTCCATGGTCAGGACTCTCCGTGCAGGCGGCGACGCGCCAAGGCAAGGGCATCCGCATCGCCGACATTGCCCGGGAAAATCACCACGGGCAGTGCCGGAAACTGCGGATGCTCCGCAGGACATTGCAGCACCGAACAACCCGGCAGGATCTGCCCCAAGACCCGGGCCTGACGCAAGGCCAACCCATGGCTCAGCACGTCATTGGAAGTGATACCGCCCTTGCTGATCAAAAATCCCAGGTCTGCAGGCATGGCCTGTAAGGCACGCATCAGGAATGCGGATACCGCCACCCCAAAGGCAAGGCGCGTGTCTTGATCCGGAAACTGGCGTTCGACGCGGCTGGTGTAGAGCACAATGTCCTTGCCGCCGGCGTGGATGGCTTCTGCCTGTTGCCGGATTTCCGCGAGCTGCGCATCCCCCGCCGCGCCCTGACAGGCATCGACATCCACCTCGATCCCTTGCAGATCCGGTTCCGCCAAGAGGCGTTCTAGCTGTTCCGTCGTCTTGCGCACGTGTGAACCAACCAGGATCAGACCAGGACGGTTAGCGCGCACCCAGCGGTACATTTCCTCTGCCGGAACCGGCTGCGGGGGCAAGTCAGCGAGCGCCGTCAGCAGACTGGCGGCACTGCGAAAGAGAAAGCGTTTTCCTTGCGTTACGGCCTGTTTGACGTCGCGGGCGAAGGCCGCCAGATCCTCTGGCTTTTCGGCATCTACGACCACGCAGACATTGCCCTGCAAAGTCAGCAGGCGCGGCAGACAACCTGCATGCAGTTCTGGCAAGGATATCCGCTGAACGCTGGAGGCGGGAATCCGGCCCTGGGTCTTTTCCGCGACGTAATCGGGGAGGTAACTGTGTTGGTAGGCAAAGACCGAATCGCGGGCAAATTCGGTCTCATGCGCGGGGATCTCCCGCCCGTTCTGACGTACGTAGTGTGTGCCATCGCGGGTAATCCGCCCGCCCTCAAAAAAGGCGGGTACCAGAAAATGGGCATCGAAAGGCCCGAGAACCTCGGCCAGCACATCCGTTTCCAAGGGATAATGACCGCGCAGGGTAGAGTCCGAACGACTGACGAGAAGGGGCGGCGGACCCTCCGCATCGCTTTGCGCCAGCACCGTACGTAGATTCTCCGCAATTTCCCGCGTCACCCGCGCCGCCTCCGCCGCCGTCATCCCCCGACTGTTGCTCAGGATAAAGCAGAGCGGTGATGGGTCCGCCAGCCCCTCGACCAAGGTCTGCACGTCCCAGCGCAGGAGCAGGGGACAGGAGTGCACCGTCTGCGAGCCGGTCGGGTCGTCATCGATGACGATAATTTTGCTGCTCGCCTCACCCATTTTCACCGCCCCAGTTCAGGCCGACAAGGCCTGTACCCTAGCCACGATGGCCGCGCTGGTCAGCCCATTGAATGCCATGAGCTCGCCCGCACTTGCCGTGGTTTCACCATGACGCCACGCCAGGATATCACGATGCTGGGCACGGCTACGCAGAAAGACCGGCTCCAGCGGCGCCGATCCGCCGCCGCTGATACCTAACAGGATCTCACCAGCAAACAACGCATAAAATTCGGCATCCGGCAGGAAATCTCGATCCGGTTCCGCCACGGTGTCGACCGCCACATCACTCTCCCGGTAGAGCTGGCGCGGATTGAGCACACTGACGATGCGCACCCCGTAGCCCTGCGCCGCCAGCTCGTCGCCTGCGGCAAAAACCGGCTGCAGAACCATATCTCCGGTGACCGCCAGGGTTACCGTTGCCCGCGTGCCCGTGCTTTCGTGCAACAGTACCGCACCCCGCCGGATCGCCATCCGCGCAGTCGCCATATCCAGGTGAACGGGCAACGGGCTCTTGGAGGCAATGATCACCATCACCTTGTTCTGGCTCTCTACCGCATATTCGTAGGCGGCCTGCGCCGCATTGGCATCGCAGGGGTAGAGCAGAAAGACATTGCCATTGCGCATCTGCGCGGCAAAATAGTTCTCGATTTCGGGACGCTGATGGGTCCAGCCGTTCCGCCCTTGCTCCAGGGCACCTGCGGTGAACATGCAAACCACCGAAGGCGTCGGCCGCCGTAATTCCGCCATCGCCTGCCCCACAGTCTGCACGATAGGCCAGCCGTTGATGGCAAAGGATTCGTACGACAACCAGAGGGAGCGACCGCCAAACAAGGCCAAGCCCGCGGCAAGACCGGCGCAGGCATCCTCGTTGAGCGGTTCATAGACCTGGCCGTTGGGCGTCTGGTTGTAGAGCGGGTCTTCCGTGGGATGGCGAATCTTCAGGGCATCGTTGATGTTTTTCATCGCTGAAGCCTCGTTACCGTCGGCATTGGTCACCACAAAACGCCGATCCTGCTGGCCGAGCCAAGCCACCAGTGCGCCGAAGGCCGTAGCTGGCACCACCTGCTCGCCCACAGCGAAATCCTGCATTGGGAAGGAACCCAATGGCGCTAGGTCAAGAATCGTCTCCGTGACCACCGTCTGCGCGGCGGGGCCACCACCGGCGCGGCGGGCATTTTCCCGCACCAGAGCCCAGGCCTTTGGCGCCAGCGCCAGACGCTGCAAAGCGGCGTGGATCTCGGGGGAGTCCATAGTATCCTTGGGATACAGATTGTGGGATTTCGCCCCCGTGACATGCACGCCAGCGCCCTTGAGCTGCTTGAGAATGACGGCGGTGTGGCGCCCCTGCAAGGCCGAGTCTGCCGCCTTGGCCGTTGCCGCGAGCACTGCCTGCATGAAAGCGAGGCGCTGCGCGAGGGAAAATTTGGACGAATCTACATAGGGCCCAGACTGACTGGCGTCGTCAAAATCCTTGGCGTCGATCAGGATGACTTCATCGAAGTCATGCGCCTTCCAGTAGGCAATCATCTCGGCATTGCTCATGCGCGAGACCATGGAGTGGTGCTCCTGACTGAAGCCATTCCAGACCAGGATGGGCAGATAGTTGGTGACCTGCGGATAGGCAAAATGGAAGTGCTTCATGCTGCTCAGCACATAGGGTTCACCAAAGCCGCCGTCACCGATGGTGACGGGAAACAGGGTACCCGGATGCAACAGCGCCCCCGCCATAGCAAAGTGCTGCCCCTGCCCGAGCGGCCCCGCCGGTGCCAGGAGACCTGGGATAGCGCCGGAGAGATGCCCCAGTAGGCCGTGGCGCTCGCGAAAACGTGCCATGAAATCGCTCATGTTCTGGATCTGCATGGCCTCCAGAGAACCATCGAGAAACATCGCGCTGTAGAATCCTGGCGCATGATGCCCTACTTCAGTCACGATATTGGTGTGTCCGAGCATGACCAAAGCCGCATAGATATCCGCGCTGGAGGCAAATCCCCCAGGGTGTCCGGACGACTTGGCGGCACAGACCTGCAGGGTGCAGTAACGCAGGGCGTCAGCGAGCAACAGGGTCTGATAGACGGCACTTTCGTCGGCGGGATCAGGAATCGCCCGCGACCCTTCCCGGATGACTGCTTCGCTTCCCAAACGGTCAAATTCTGGCCAAGCCTCGCCGTAGCAAAGCATGCCAGCGCAAAAATCGGGGGCGTGGGCGGGCAATGAAGGTACTTGTGTCATGGTACTGGCGTCCCGTAGTCAGATCGTGTCCTTTAGGGTAGGAGAGATATGCATTTTCCGCAATAAGGTATATATTCCACATTATGAAAAACACGGATCCCATCAGTCGCAGTTCCGTGCAGGTCATTGATCGTTTGCGCCTGTTGCTGGACGCGCTTGCCGAAGAAGGTGGCAGCACTTCGTTAAAAGTGCTGTCTGCCTGTACTGGCCTTGCCCCATCCTCTGCCTTTCGCATTCTGGCGTCTGCCCAGGAAAATGGTTTAGTCGAGCGGGATCTGCAGGGGAATTATTGCTTCGGCCCACGCCTGCTCGACTGGAGCCGCTTGGTCCACAGTCGCGCCGATCTCCGTGCCCTCGCACGGCCAGCCATGGCGTGGTTGCGGGACCAGATCGGGGAAACTGTAAATCTGACCATCCAACAGAAGGACGAGGTACTATATATCGAGCGTGTCCTCTCTCCCCGAATGATGCGCGTGGAACAGGTCATTGGCTCACATGCCCCCCTGCACTGCACCGCAGTAGGCAAATGGATGCTGGCTGAGCATGGCTACGACTGGGTACGAGGCTACGCAGAACGCACCGGGTTACCTGCGCTCACCTCGCACTCCATCACCCGGCTCGCTAGCCTGTGGGATACCGTACAGCAAGCTCAGAAAGACGGGTATGCGCGCGATGACGAGGAAGCCGAGATCGGCGTTGGCTGTCTCGGCGTCCTCGTTCGTACTACCCTTCCGTGCCTGGTGGGTCTGAGCATTTCTTCGCCCATTCACCGTCGCAGAGAAGAGTGGATACCTCTGCTGCAAGAGGCCGCCCGGCGCATCGAGCAACGCTTACAGGGACTTACCGTCATCCTCGATCTCGACGCACCAGTACCGACTCAATGACTGAGGCCGGCGGCACAACTCGCAGAACCAACCGCTTCCCCCTCGATTTCTATGGGCAGGCGCGTCTGGCTCGCCAGATAGTTCACGCCGAGCCCCACCGCGGCGAGCCCCACCATCACCCAAAACACCCCATCCCAGCCAACGGTGTGAATGATAATCGACGATACCACCGGACCGATAGCACTCACCGAGTTTGAGATGACGCCGATAGCGAAGGCACCTGCACCCATCGTCGCAACCGGAAAGATATTACAGGGCGAGGCCCAGTAATTGGGTGGCGTTGCCATCGTGCACGCCACGACCAACGCCGACAGGAGCAGCAAGGGATAGGAGATCGGTGCAATGTAAAGAATCATCAAGGCACCGACAATGATGAACACATTTGCCAAACTGATCACACCAAGGCGAGCGTTCACGAAATTCCGGTGCGTATTGTCCCGTTTTGCCCAGTAATCACCGAGCAGCGCACCGAGTACAGCAGCTGCAAAACCCATCAATCCCCAAATAAACATTACGTTACCAGTTTCTTCTGGCTTATAACCTAGATGATAGGCATAGATGGGCAAAAATCCGCCAATCGTAAAAAGCGTCCAGTTATTGGGAATTTGCACGATACCCATGATCCAGGTCATGGGATAAGACCACAACTTATGCTTGCGGTGCTCGGCCTTGGATTTCTTGATTCCCTCGGCATGACTGCTGGCATCTCGGGCAAAGACAAAGTACACCGCCGCACCGGCGATCATGATCGCCGCGGTAATGAAATAGACGACCTGCCAGCCCATAGATGCGAGATCTCCGGTAATCACTCCACCAACGGCACCGCCCAGGGTAATGGCACCCAACATCGCTGCGAGCGAGATTCCACGTTGACTGGAGCGAAACCAACCCGCAAGTTGCAGGGAAAACAGGGCGATCATCATGATCATGAGCCCCTGCAAAAATCGAAATACGATCAGCAGCACCAAAGACTGCGTGATTGGCATGAGAATTGGGATGAGAATCTGCGGAACGATCAAGAAGAGCTGCGCAACCAAGACTCCCAGGCGAATCCGAGTATCAAATATCCCACCATGACCGAGAAAAAAAGCGATAAATAAACCCACCGAAAAGGCATCGATGCCGGCAGCAGATAGCGACTGCACAGAAACATGCATCGCCGCCGCCATGGCTGGCGCCGATACGCCGAATGAGGTGAGAGAGATGAAACTGGTGGTCATGATGACCCCAGTGATTGCCGCCATGACCCAACGATAGGGAGATGAATATTCAGGCATTTCTTGTATTGACATAGTTATCCTCCTGACCAACATCAAATTACCTCAAAAGAGGCAGAAAGCCGCAAGTCAGGCACATCATAATTTACATATATAGCAATTTACTGAATAGATTTACCCTCTGCGACTGTATTGGAGAGTAGACCAGCACATTTCTTTCCGCAATAAGATATTGTTTCCGCGATACGGAATTTATA